>NZ_JBEYTJ010000019.1:0-197110 GCF_040642995.1 Nonomuraea sp. NPDC047529
CGGCGAGCCTGCTCTGCTGGATCGCCAGGCCGCCCGCGACCAGCGCGACGACCAGCAGCCCCGCCAGGCTCAGCGTCAGGAGCCGGGCGCGGCGGGCCCGCCGCTTGGCCAGCCGCGCCGAGGACTCCAGGAACTCGCGCTCGGCCTGGGACAGCCTGATGTCGCGGCGGGCGGTCGCGGCCCAGCTCAGGGCGTCGTCGAGCATCGTGCCGTGGAACAGGCCGCCGTCCCTGCGGCCGCCCTCGTCCCAGCGCCGGACGGCGGCCAGGATCGGGCCGTGGACGACCAGCCCCTCCTTGTTGGCCTCGATCCAGCGGCGCAGCCGCGGCCAGGCGTGCGGCAGGGCCGGACGGGCGAGCCAGACCTCGCGCCCGTCGCGGCCCAGCAGGTACGCGAACACCTCCAGGATCCTGGTGACCGCCGGCGTCTCGGCCGCCGGCCTGCCGGCGACCAGCTCGTCCAGGGCGGCCTTCCGGGTGGCCAGCTCGCCCTGCGCGTCCACGGTGAACAGGCGCAGGAACACCTCGGGCGCCAGCTCCCGTTCCGCCGGGGCGAGCAGCGCGTAGGAGTCCTCGGCCAGCGTGCCGAGCGCCGGGTCCGCGGCGGCCTCGGCGACGCGGGCGGCCTGTCGCCCGCGTTCGAGCAGCCGCGCGGTGTCGAGCCCGCCGTCCCCGCTGACCAGCGCGAGCAGGAGCTGACGGGCTTCGGGACGCCGGCCGGGCTCCTTGCTCAGGGCCGCCGACACCAGCGGGCGCAGCGAGTCCGGCAGCGCGGCCAGGTCGGGCGTGGCCGACAGCACCCGGTGCATCACCCCGCCCAGGCTCTCGGCCTCGAACGGGTCGGCGCCCGTGGCCGCGTACAGGACGACGCAGCCCCAGGCGAACACGTCCGCGGGGGCGCCGGCCCGCTGCCCGCCGAACACCTCGGGCGCCATGTACGTCGGCGTGCCGGTCACCAGGCCGGTCGCGGTCAGCGACATCTCGGCCGTCCGCGCGATGCCGAAGTCGATGACCCGCGGGCCGTCCGGGCCCAGCAGCACGTTGTCCGGTTTGAGGTCGCGGTGCACCACGCCGGCCTCGTGGATGGCGGTGAGCGCCGTCGCCACCGCCGTGGCCAGTCGGTGCAGGTCGCCGCCCGCGAAGCGGCGTCCGGCGGCGATCGCCTGGCGCAGGCTGGGCCCGGCGACGTACTCGCTGACGATGTAGGGACGCGGGCCGTCCAGCTCGGCGGCGAGCACGCGGGCCGTGCAGAACGAGGCGACCCGCCCGGCCGCCTCGGCCTCCTTGGCCAGCCGTCCGGCCTCGTCGCCGTGCAGCACCTTGATCGCGACCCGGACGCCGTCCTCGGCGTAGGCCTCGTAGACGACGCCCTGGCCGCCGGCGCCCAGCCGTCCGGCGAGCCAGTAGCCGCCCAGGCGCTGGGGATCGTCGGCGGTCAGCACGTTCACGGACGGTTGGATGCGATGATCGTCCGGAAAGTTGTGACCATTTTTCCCGATTTATCGGCCCTTGACATTCCCTCGATGACAGGACCTAAGATCGCCGCCGTGCTCATGACCTTGACGCTCAGCGCGGCGCTCGTCCTCACCGGAACCCCCGCGCAGGCCACCAAATCCGTGTCGTTCCAGGGCTTCACCATCCAGGTACCGGTCTCATGGAAGGTGAAGAAGGACCCGGTCGGAGGGCTCGACGTGGTCACCGGCGCCTGCTCGAAGCAGGCGATGGAATGCCCCGGTTTCTCCATCGGCGGCCGGCAGGCCATCGCCTACGCCTCAGAGGGCGGCCCCTACCGGGCGGGGCAGCCGTACCACCCCAGCAGCGGGGTCATGGAGTGCGTTCCCGACAAACGTTACGTAGAGGGCGTCGCGCCCCTGAAGCCCTCGCGCGCCGCGACCGTCCAGGTGGGGAAGGGGCATCCGGCCCGCTTCACCGAGTGGAAGCTGACCTGCCAGACGAAGACCAGCAAGCCGACCTCGGTGGCCTACACCCAGCGCATCTGGTACCTGCGCAAGGAGAAGGTGCTCGTCGTCGACCAGTGGAAGACCCCCGGGCTCGGGGACATCCTGGCCAAGGCCGTCTGGCGGTGACCCGGTTGCCCGCGCGCCCTGCGGGCAGGAGATCGTCATGCGCAGCAAGCGGCTCTCGACCAACGAGGAGCAGACGTACGCGGTCGTCCTCGACCCCGGCGACGAGGTGGTCCGGAGCCTGACGGAGTGGGCGGCCGGCAACGGCATCCGCGCCGCCCGCCTGACCGGCATCGGCGGGTTCCGGCGGGTCACGCTGGGCTTCTTCGACCCCGAGGCGCTCCGCTACGACCCGATCCCGGTGGACCGGCAGACCGAGGTGCTCTCCCTGATCGGCGACTTCGCCATGCCCGACGACGACGTGGGGCCCCACCTGCACGCCCATGTGGTCGTGGGCCTGCCGGACGGCACGACCCGCGGCGGCCACCTGCTGGACGGCGAGGTGTGGCCGACGCTGGAAGTGATCGTCACGCAGTCACCGCGCTACCTCAGGCGCCGCCACGACCCCGCCACCGGCCTGGCCCTCATCGACCCGGACTGACCCGGGCAGACCCGGACTGACCCGGGCAGACCCGGCCCGCCGGCCGGTCCGGTAGTGGCCGGTCCGGTAGTGGCCGGTCCGGTAGTGGCCGGTCCGGTGGTGGTGGGTCCAGGGGCGGCCCGGCGGTCACTCGAAGTCGTCCGGGTTCAGTTCCTTGAGGCGTTCGAAGCGCTCGCGCTCCTCGTCGTAGGGCTCGTCGTTCTCGGGGCCTTCGAGGTCGGCCGCGGGCGTCTCCTGGTCCTCGGACTCTTTGCGTCGCATCGTCATCCCCCCTCAGGAAGACGAGGCGCGGGGCTCCCCCGCGCCCACCCCTCCGGCTACCCCTCCGACCTGCGGGCAAACGGGCGCCGACATCGGATGTTGACCGGCTCTTGTGCAGGCTCGTGGGGGCCCTTGGCGCGTCCATGGGGAGGTTTCCGGGCGATTGTTCCGCCTTTCTGAGGAGATGTACGTGCCCACCAAACGTTCCACCAAGCCGACCCGGTCGAAGCCCGACAGCCAGCCGTGGCTGCACGTGAACGGCGTGGAGATCCAGGAGTACGGCACCGTGCGGATGTTCCCGCTCGGCCTCTCCCGCGACGCGCGCGAGTACTCCTGCCAGCGCCTCAACCAGATCCTGGCCGACACCCAGATCCTCTACAGCCTCTACAAGAAGCACCACTGGCTGATGCGCGGCCCGACCTTCTACCAGCTCCACCTGCTGCTGGACAAGCACGCCTCGGAGCAGATCGCGCTGGTGGACGAGATGGCCGAGCGCGTGCAGACCCTCGGCGGCGTCGCGGTGGGCGATCCGCGCCACGTGGCCGAGATCACCGTGATCCCGCGCCCGCCGAACGGCTGCGAGGAGGTGCCGGCCATGCTCTCGCGCCTGATCGAGGCGCACGAGACCATCCTGGTGGCCGCCCACGACGCGGCCAACCGGGCGCAGGAGATGGGCGACGACGGCACCAACGACCTGCTGGTCTCCGACGTCATCAGGACGAACGAGCTGCAGACCTGGTTCCTGATCGAGCACCTGGTGGACACCCCGCTGGTGGAGAAGCCGGACAGGTGACCGGGGGCCGGGCCCGGTAAGCCGGGACTCGATCGCAGGTGAAGGAAATGTCTGGATTTAGGTGGACATCGCCGTACGGGCGTAACAGTTCATTCCGGGCGCGGTAAGGCACCGCATCGAGCCTGCGCCCCCGGGTACGGGAGGAATCGCGGGCCCTCAGGCCCGCCGGCGACCCGCCAGAGCGCGCCGCCACGAAAGCGCGCCTCACCAGCGGGACGCCCCCTGACCAGGGCCGGCCCCGACCAAGCCGCCCTGACGGGGGCTACTTCTGACCGGGAGCGACGGAGAACGACATGACCGAACCGCTGACCTCACGGCCCGCCCCCGCACACGGCGTCGCGGGACGGGAGCGGCGGCCATGAGCCTGTCGGACCGCGAACGCCGCATCCTGGCCGAGATCGAGCAGGATCTGCGCTGGCAGGACCGCGACTTCGCCTGCCGCATCGACGCGCTCAACGCCAAACCGGCCCGCCGCCGCCGCTGTCCGGTGACGCGGCGGGAGATGGCCTTCATCCTGATCATCGTGGTCGCGATGACGCTGCTGTCGGCGGTCGTGTTCGTGGCGGCGGGCCGTCCGCGCACCCCGCCCGCGCCGCGCCCCACGCGCGAGGTGGTGACCACCTCGCCACAGGTCACCCACCATTGAGCGGGTGATCGACGGCGGGGCCGCTCAGGACGGCGGCGGGGCGACCGAGGCGCGGGTGACCAGCCGCGAGCGCAGCGTGTGCACGTCGTGCCGCGGCTCGCCGCCGTCGAGCACGTCGAGCAGCACCTCCGCCGCCTTCGCGCCGAGCTGGTGGACCGGCTGCTCGATCATCGTCAGCGGCGGGTCCATGACCGCCGCCCACGCGCTGTCGTCGAAGCCGATGAGCGAGATGTCGGCCGGATAGGACAGCCCGGCGGCGCGTACGGCCCGCAGCGCCCCGGTCACGGCGTCGGTCTCGGTGCAGAACAGGGCTGTGGTGCGGTCGGGCAGCGCCAGCATCCGGGCCACCTCCTGGGTGGCCCACTCCTCGGTCTTCGGGCCGGTCATGACCAGCTCGGGGTCGAAGGGGATGCGGGCGTCGTCGAGCGCGTCGAGGTAGCCGCGCAGGCGCTCGCCGTCGGTCCACACGTTGCGCGCCTTCTCCAGCAGCGCCCGCCTGGTCACGGGCGGGTCGACCGAGGACGGCCCCCACACGAACCCGATGCGCCGGTGGCCGGCCGCGATCATCACCTCGACCGCCTCGCGGGCCGCGCCGCGGTTGTCGATGACGACCGTGTCGAGGTCGAGCGGCGTGACCGCGCGGTCGACGAGCACGATCGGGATGCCCCGGCCCATGGCCGCCCTGATGTGCTTGACCTCGTCGCGCCCCACGGCCGCGGAGGCGATGATCACGCCGTCGACCCGCTTGTCGATGAGCACGTCGGTGGCCGCCACCTCCTCGTCGAGCCGCTCGTACGTGCTCAGCACGATCGTGTCGAACCCGCGGGCGCGCGAGGCGTCGGAGATGCCGCGCAGGACGCCCGCGAAGAACGGGTTGCCGATGTCGGCCAGGATCACGCCGAGCGTGTGACTGACCCCGGTGGACATGCTGCGGGCCAGGGCGTTGGCGCGGTAGCCGAGCTTCTCGGCCGCCGCCAGCACCCGTTCGCGCAGCTCGGGGCTGACGTAGCCGTAGCCGCCGAGGGTGCGGGCCGCGGTGGCACGGCCGACGCCGGCCTCGGCGGCCACCTCCGAGATCGTCGGCCGGCCCGACTGGCTCCGGTCGGCTGCCATCGAACGGGTTCCTCGTTTCTGGGGGGTCGCGGGCACGCCCATGCTAGTCGCGCGGGGCGGGCCTGCCGAAGCCGAACGCGCCTTCGACGAAGCACTGCTCGTAGGCGGTCTCCGCACCGGCCAGCAGCGCCCGCTCGATCCTGCCGCGGCCGGGCGCCACGCCCTTGCGCCAGCCGTCGCGCAGCAGCGAGACGGCGAACCCGGCCAGGAACGCGTCCCCGCAGCCCATGGTGTCGACGATCTTGCCCGGGTCCTCGACCAGCCGGGCGGGGGCGGCGACCAGGTCGCGGCCGTCGTAGGCCATCGCGCCGTCCACGCCCCTGGTGCCGAGGGCCAGGGGGGCGCCGCTCGCCACCACCCGGGCCAGCAGGTCGCGGGTGCCCGCCTCGTCCAGGTGGGAGCAGGACAACAGCACCAGGTCGGCGTGCGGGCAGACGCGGTCCAGGTAGGCGGGGGCGCGGTAGTCGTCCTCGCTGGACAGGTCGAAGCTGACCAGGGGACGCAGGCCGGCGAGCCCGGCCAGCTCGTCCTCGCTGCCGGAGTAGACGCTGGAGTGCACCAGGTCGAACGAGCCGGCGTAGGCCAGCAGGTCGCCGGCCAGCGACAGCGGCTCGCGCACGGTGACGCCGCCGCCGTTCCAGCCCAGGAAGACCCGGTCGCCGTCGTCGACGCGCAGCCGGGAGACGCCGCTCTCGCCGGGACGAACCACGCAACGGTCGACGGCGACGCCCTGCGCGGCGACGGCCTCGCGCAGGAAGCCGCCGAGGTCGTCGTCGCCGAAGACCCCGAGGTAGGCGGCCTCGACGCCGAGGCGGCCCGCGTAGACGGCGACGTTCACGCTGTTGCCGCCCGGATAGTCGATGCCCCGATCGACGAACCGGTCGACGATGTTGTCGCCGAAGCCGAGGACTCTCATGTTTCTCCTGTGCCGGGGGTTCGGGGTGGGCAGGCCGTGGCCGCTCCCGTCCCGACGGGCGGGAGCGGGAGCGGGGTGGCGGTGGCCTAGTAGTCCATGACCCGGTAGTAGCGGCGCAGGTCGAGCGAGTGGTCGCGGACCCGTTCCAGGTGCTTGCTGACCCGGCCCATCACCGTGTCGAGCACGAGCGGCGCGAGCAGGCCGCGGAACTCGGGGCTGATGCCGTCGAGCGGGTAGTCGCGGGTGTCGAAGACGGTGACGTCCTTGGAGACGCGCCGGGCGAACGCCTCCGCGCGGTCGGTGAGCGGGCGTGTCTCGTCCTCGCCCTGGAAGATCAGCACGCTCGTGTCCTCCTCCAGCAGCTCCAGCGAGCCGTGGAAGAACTCTGCGCTGTGCACCCTGGTGGTGCGCAGCCACTGCATCTCCTCAAGGATGCACATCGAGTACAGGTAGGTGAATCCCCACAGGTTCCCGCCGCCGATGAGGAAGTGGTAGCCGGTGTCCTTGTGGGCCTCGGCGAAGGCGGACGCCACCGGATCGGCCTGCCGGGCGACCTCCAGCAGCACGCCGGGCAGCCCGGCCAGCTCGCCGGCCAGCTTCTCGTAGCCCTCGAACTCGCCGCGGCGCGACAGCAGGCGGCCCATGAACAGCAACATCTGCTGGTCGAACGGCCATGCCTTCGGCTCGGAGACGAGCACGGCGTCCACGGCCTTGGCGATCGGCGAGTCGGGGTAGCCGGTGAAGCCGACCGTGTAGGCGCCCTTGTCCTTGACGTACTCGATCGCGCGCAGGCTGTCCTCGGTGGTGCCGGAGACCGAGGTGAAGATCGCGACCGTGCGCTCGCCGAGGCGGGCGTCGCCGGAGACGACCAGCTCGGCCGCGACGGCGGCGCGGACGTCGAGCGTCGAGCTCCGCCTGGCCAGGTGCTCGTAGGGCCACATCTGGGCGTACGTGCCGCCGGCGCCGACGAGCAGGAGGGTGTCGAACCCCTGGTCCACGAGCCGATCGACGAGTTCCTCAATCTGGGGGCGCAGGGCCACGGTGCTGGCCAGCTGCGACAGGAATTCCGGCTCGTTGAATCCGAGCATCTTCGCGTCCTTTCGGGAATGCTTGCGGGCCGGCGCCGCCCAGCGGCCTGATACCGGTATCACGCGGAGGTCACGGTGGCACAGGATCCGGCCACGCGTCAACACCCCACCTGCGAGAACCTGAAGCAGCCTGCTGTTTCACCTCGACGAAAAGCCCGCAGGGAGCCGCCCGGAAAGAAAATCTTCCTCTGCGCTCTGGTACCGGTATCAGTTCATCTGTACAGTCAGCCAACACCCCCACCGCGGACCGGCAGGTCCCCCTCTCCCTCCGAGAGAAAGGAAGCCCATGCGCCCTCGCGCAATGACGTCGTTCGCGGCGCTCCTCGGGACGCTCGCCCTGGCCGGCTGTTCCGGCGGCGGCGACGGAGCGGCCAAGGCCCCCGCCGCCGACCTGTCCGCCACGCCCGACTTCTCCGGCACGCTGAGCGTCCTCACGAAGTTCGCCGGCGACCCGCTGCAGCCGTACTTCGAGGACCTGGCCGCGGCGTACCAGAAGAAGCACCCGGGAGTGAAGGTCGAGCTCATCCAGGAGACCGACCAGAGCGTCAAGGACAAGACCAAGACGCTGACCGCCTCCGACGCGCTGCCCGACGTCTTCTTCACCTGGAGCGGCAACTGGGCGGAGAACTTCGTGCGCGGCGGCCGGGCCGCCGACCTGAGCAAGGTGATCGGCCCCGGCACCGAGTGGGGCGGCACGTTCAGCCCCGGCTCCCTGTCGGCCTTCGCCTACGACGGCAAGTACTACGGCATCCCGCTGTACGGCAACGGCAAGTTCATGGGCTACAACAAGACCGCCTTCGACAAGGCCGGCGTCAAGGTGCCCGGCTCGTTCGAGGAGCTGGTCGGGAGCTGCGCGGCGCTGCGCAAGGCGGGCTACGAGCCGATCGCCTTCGGCAACAAGGACGGCTGGCCCGCCCTGCACTACCTCCAGCAGCTCTTCGCCTACGACGTGCCGGCCGACGTCCTGCAGGCCGACTTCAGCCCGAAGACGGCCAAGCTCGACAACCCGGGCTACGTGACCGCGCTCAACCGGTTCAAGACCCTGGTCGACACCTGCACCGACACCGGCAAGGGCACCAACGGC
This sequence comes from Nonomuraea sp. NPDC047529, assembly GCF_040642995.1. Lineage (NCBI taxonomy): Bacteria > Bacillati > Actinomycetota > Actinomycetes > Streptosporangiales > Streptosporangiaceae > Nonomuraea > Nonomuraea sp. NPDC047529. Next base: position 8,466 of record NZ_JBEYTJ010000019.1, read on the forward strand.
GTGCTCTACAGCTCGGCCCAGCAGGCCTTCCACGACGGCAAGGCGGCCATGTACTACCAGGAGGTCCTGGAGTTCGACAACGCCACCGACAAGAACGGCCTCAAGGCGGACGACTTCGGCATCTTCCAGCTCCCGGTCCCCCAGAACGCGGCCGGCGACCCGAAGACGATCGAGGGCGCGCCCGAGGGCTACCTGATCAACGCCAGGTCGCCGCGGGCCGCGCTGGCCGTCGACTTCATGAAGTTCGTGACCTCCACCGAGAACGCCAGGACCCTGTCGGCGCCCCCGTACGGGCAGCCCAGCACGGTCGTCGGCGCGGTCACCGCCGAGACCTCCAGCAAGGCCGTCTACGAGGGCATGGAGCAGGTCAACAAGGCGCCGCGGCTGGCCGCGTGGCTCGACACCGTCACCGTGCCCGAGGTCGCCGACGCCTGGCTGGCCGGCGGCGAGGCGCTGATCAGCGGCGGCTCGACCCCCGACAAGGTGCTGGCGAGCGTCCGCGAGGCGTCGGAGTCGGCGAAGTAGGCCGGGCGGCCGGAGGGAGAGCATGCCGGTGCGTGCCATACGTCAACGGGCGCTCGGCCTGGCGTGGGTGGCCCCCGCGCTCGCGCTGGTCGTGGTGTTCGTCTACCTGCCGCTGGTGCAGAACTTCCAGTTCAGCACCCTCAAGTGGGACATCTACAGCGGCACCCAGGAGTACGTCGGGCTCGACAACTACCGCAAGCTGGTCGACGACCCGGTCTTCTGGTCCTCGCTGGGCAACAACGTCCTGTACGCGGTGGTCTCGATCGTCTTCCAGGTGTTCGGCGCGCTGCTGCTGGCCGCGCTGATCGAGGGCGTGCGCAGCGAGCGGTGGCAGCGCGGCCTGCGGGCGGTCTACTTCATCCCGTCGGCGATCTCCATGACCGTCGCCGGCCTGCTCTTCTACTTCATCTACGAGCCCAACCTGGGCCCGCTCAACCACCTGCTCAGGGCGATCGGCCTGGACGGCCTGGCCCAGGCGTGGCTGGGCCAGGAGAGCACCGCCATGTCGGCGATCATCGCGATGAGCCAGTGGCAGGGATTCGGCTACTCGACGCTGCTGTTCGCCGTCGCGATCCAGCGCATCCCCCGCGAGATCTACGGCGCCGCCGCCATCGACGGCACCGGCCCGGTCCGGCGGTTCTTCCACGTGACCGTGCCGCTCGTGCGCGAGATGACCGGGCTGATGATGATGGTCACCGTCTCGGGCGCCTTCCAGGTGTTCAACGAGGTCATGGTGATGACCAGCGGCGGCCCCGACAACTCCAGCCAGGTCCTGGGCACCTGGCTCTACCGCAGCGGCTTCGTGCGCAACAACTTCGGCTACGCCGCCGCCATCGCGACAGTGATCTTCGTCATCACGCTCGGCATCGCCGTGGGACAGATGTGGGTCACCCGTAGGAGAAGGGTGGAATGGTGAGTCGCCGTGGCTTTCTCGGCGTGATCGCGCGCGTGTTCCTCTGGGCGTTCCTGCTCTGTCTCGCGGTGGTCGTGCTCTATCCCCTGCTGTGGATGGTGCTCAACGGGTTCAAGTCCAACAGCGAGCTGTTCGGCAACCCGTTCGCGCTGCCGTCGAGCTGGAGCTTCGAGAGCTACCAGAAGGCGTGGAACCGGGGGGTGAGCGACTACCTGACGACGAGTGTGCTGGTCACGCTCACCTCCACGGTCGCCACCGTGTTCGTCAGCGCGTGGGCGGCCTACGGGCTGACCCGGGTGAACCTCCCGTTGAACCGGTTCGTCACGATGGGCATCCTGGGCGGGCTCATGCTCGCGCCGACCGTGGCGCTCGTGCCGCTGGTCAAGATGTTCCAGGCCATGGGGCTGTACAACAGCTTCTGGGCGCTGCTGATCCTCTACACCGCGTTCCGCGTCCCGTTCACGACGTTCCTCATCCGGGCGTACATGATCGACCTGCCCCGCGAGGTGGACGAGGCCGCCGAGATGGACGGCTGCGGCCGGTGGACCGCGTTCTGGCGGATCATCCTGCCGATGTGCAAGCCGATCCTCACCTCGACCGTGCTGCTGCACATCCTGTTCGCCTGGAACGAGTACCTGTTCGCGATGGTCTTCACCAGCGGCTCCGGCGTCCAGACGCTGCCGGTCGGCCTGACCAGCCTGATGAGCAAGCACGGCACGGACTTCCCCGTCGTCTTCGCCGGGATGGTGATCGCGGCGCTGCCCGTGGTGCTGCTGTTCTTCCTCGGCCAGCGCTACATCGTCAAGGGCCTCGCCGACGGGGTCGGGAAGTGAGTCTGATGTCGTTGTCACTGCGGCAGGTCACCGGTTCCAACTTCGCCTACCAGCACCTGCCCTTCGACCGTTTCCTCGACGACGCCGCCGCGCTCGGTCGCGAGCACCTGGAGCTGTGGGGCGTCGCGCCGCAGCTGCACGTCCCGTGGCTGAGCGACGCCGAGGCGCGGGCGATCCGCCGCAGCGCCGCCGGGCGCGGGCTCACCGTCCGCTGCCTGACGCCCGAGCAGGTGGCCTACCCCGTCAACCTGGCCTCGCCGGACGGCCGGCTGCGGGCCGGGAGCGTGGCGATGTTCCGCCGGGCCGCCGAACTGGCCGCCGAGCTGGGTGCCGAGCTGCTGCTGCTGACCCCCGGCCGGGGCTTCGAGGACGAGCCGGTCGCCGGCGCCTGGCGGCGCTCGGCCGACGCGATCGGCGAGATCTGCGCGTACGCCGGGACGCTCGGCGTGTCATGCGTGCTGGAGGCGTTGCAGCGGGTGGAGTCCAACCTGGTCAACGACGCGCCCACGCTGGCCCGCATGATCGACGAGGTGGGCGCCCCCAACCTGGGCGCGGTGCTGGACACCGTGGCGATGGCGGCGGCCGGGGAGGGCGTGGACGACTACTTCGACGCCCTCGGCGACCGGGTCAGGCACGTGCACCTGGTCGACGGCTCCCCCACCGGGCACCTGGCCTGGGGCGACGGCGAGCTGCCGCTCGCCGCGTACCTGGCGGCGCTGGGCCGCAGGGGATACCGGGGAGCGATGACGTTCGAGCTGTTCGGGGCCGGGGACTACGCCTTCGACCCGCGTCCCGTGGTGGAGCGCTGCCTGGCCTCCGTACAGGCAGCGCTCCCGGGAGCCTCATAGCCCGCCGGCGGCTCCGGGCAGGACCAGCTGTCCCCAGGACCGGCCGGGATACTTGGCCACCGGCCTGGCCCGGCCGGTGCGGACGTCCACCGCGTACGCCCGGGTGTCCGGCCCGACCTCGACGGCGAGCGTGACCTCCGACGGGCTCTGCCAGATCGTCGCGTCGTCGATGCCCGCCCTCTTCGGCAGGCCCTTCACGGAGACCTTCCGCAGGGTGCGGCCGGTCCTGGTGTCGAGCACGGTGAGCCTGCGGGTGACGTACTCGGGCTGGGCCTTCTTGCCGGGCGGGAACTCGAAGGCGACCACCGTGCGGCCGTCCGGGGCGAGCTCGCTGAACATGATGAAGACGCCGTCGAAGCGCACCGGCCTGCCGCCGCCGGTGACCGGCATGAACAGCAGGTCGGTCCTGCGGTAGCGGACCAGCTCGGCGACGCCGTCCTTGATGGCGACCGGCTCGTACACGCCGGGGACGGGCACCGTCCCGCCGGTCCGCACGTCGATCAGCAGGCCGGGGTCCTTGGTGCCCTCGCGCGGGTCGAAGGCCAGGTGGCGGCCGTCGTCGGAGACCACCAGCATGGAGCCGACGCCGAGGCGTTCCTCCTTCACCTTCGCGGCGGAGACCGTCTCCACGCCGGTCACCATGTCGCGGACGACGTGCGCCCCCGCGTCTTTGTCGTAGTAGGCGAACATGCGCCCGTCGCGGCTGACGGCGACGGGCACGCGGCGGTTCCGGGTGGTCGTCCCGAGCGCCTGGGGCACCCGGTACGTCTTGCCCGCGCTCGTGACCACCCGCCACTCGTCCGGCACGCAGTCGGGCAGCGGGTCCTTTCCCTTGGGGGGCAGGCAGGTCTCCAGGTAGGCGTGGCTGAGCGTCCCCACCTCGCCCGCCGGCAGCACGGGCACTGGTGCCTCCTGCGGCGCGGCGGCCGGCGTCCGCCGCGGCCCGGCCATCAGCACGGTCGCCGTCACCCCGGCCAGCACCGCGATCGTCGCGACCGCCGCCAGCGTCGCCGTGGACCGTCGCCTGCGCCGGTACCCGACCACCGCCAGGTCGGCCAGGTCGGCCAGGTTCGCCGGGGGAGCCTCCTCGGCCAAGCCGTTCAGTGCGTCACGCAGTCTGGTCATCGGGCCGCCTCCTGAGCGATTCGCGAGTCCATGAGGTCGGGAGCGAGTTCGCGCAGGCGCGCCAGCGCGTGGTGGGTCTGGCTCTTCACCGTGCCGACCGCGCAGCCGAGCACGTCGGCGGTCTGGGCCTCGGTGAGGTCCTCCCAGAAACGCAGGACGATCACCGCCCGCTGCTTGCGCGTCAGCTTGCCCAGCGCCTGCCGCAGCACGATCCGGTCGAGCGCGTCGTCGTCGTAGGTGACCGCGCGCTCGGGCGGGTCGGCGCTGGGCAGCTCGGGGTCCGGCCGGCGCCGCCACGAGATGTACTGGTTGACCAGCGCCTTACGCGTGTACGCCTCGGGGTTGCCCTCGCGCGCCAGCTTGTGCCAGTGCCGCACGACCTTGACCAGCACGCTCTGGAGCAGGTCCTCGGCCAGGTGAGGGTCGCCCACGAGGAGGTAGGCGGTCCGCATCAGCGCCTGTTGCCGGGCGATGACGAACTCGCGGAAGCCGTCGTGAGCGTCCAATGTGGTGTTCTCCCTTCGCCCGTTCCCAACGCGGCCGGCCGGGCGGAGGGTTGCAGGGTTCGTCCCGGAATTTTCTGCGAAATCACCGGGCCCGCTGGGCGGGACGGCGTCCCCAGGTGGCCCAGCGCCACAGCCACTCCAGCGGGCCGAAGCGGTACCGGCGCAGCCAGAGGGTGGACCACACCCACTGGACGGCCAGGATGACGGCGGCGATCCCCACGATCGTGCCCAGCGACCAGTGTTCCGACCGGCCGCCGACCACCTTGCCGATGACCAGGACCAGGGCGGTGGCGCTCAGGTAGTTGGTCAGCGCCATGCGGCCCAGCGGGGCGAAGACGGCCCGCAGCAGCGGGCGCACCGGGGTCCTGAGCAGGACGAGCAGGACGCACACGTACAGGCCGGCCATGAGCAGGCCGGACGTGGCCATCGGCAGGGGGACGCCCGATGCGCCCGCCTGCCACGACAGGGCCGGGACGGTGGCCGCGGCGAAGAGCAGGGCCAGGAGCGCCGGAACGCGGGTGGAGCTCTCGATCCGGTCGATCACGCCGTACCTGGTGAGGGCCGAGCCCAGCAGGAACAGGCCGGGGACCAGCATCGTGCCGCCGCTGAAGACGACCATCGCCGCGACGACGAGCACGGCGGCGAGCCCCGCCACCGCCCAGCGCGGCAGCCACGTCGAGGGCAGCAGCACCACCAGGCCGACGACCGCGTAGACGGTCAGGATGTCGCCGCGCCACAGCAGGAACATGTGGACCAGGCCCATGCAGGCCAGCAGGAGGAGCCTGCGCAGCAGCAGCGCCCGCGGGTGGGGGACGCGGGCCGAGGCGGAGTCCAGCAGCAGCGAGAACCCGACGCCGAACAGCAGCGAGAAGATCGGGAAGAAGCGCTGCTCGACGAGCAGGCCCAGCCAGCGGGCGGTGTCGTCGAGCACCACCTCCTGCTGGGTGACCGCCTCGATGCCGACGTGCGAGATCGGCTGGACGTTGGCGAGCAGGATCCCGCACAGGGCGAACCCGCGCACGACGTCGAGCGCGATGATGCGCGACCGCCGGGGAGCGGCGGGCGGTGTTTCGTCATGGGGCAGGGGGCGGGCGGGCCGCGTGTCGTCGTAGGGCATGGGGCCTCATCCTGCGGCGGGCGGCGGGGCGCCGGGAGGGTCGAAAGCAGGGTTCGGACCGCCGCGACCGTACTTTCGGCCGGTGTGCCGGGCGGACCCGCCTCCCTAGCCTGGATGTCGTGAACGTGCGGAACGAGGCTGCGCCCGCCTGCCTGGCCCGGTTGGTGTGAACGTGCGGGACGGGGCTGCGCCCGCCTGGCCCGGCGGACGGGCCGCGGCCGTGTCGGCGGAGGTCGCGCTGGGGGGCGCGGCCGTCGCCGTGCTGGTCCTCTGGGCCGGCCTGATCGCCGACAGCTGGGGCGGCGGCTACTGGGTGCTCGACTGCGCGGCGGGGGCGGCGGTGTGCGCGCTGGCCCTGGCGCGCCGCCTCGCCCCTGCCTGGACGGCCGCGGCCGGTCTGGCGGTCGCGGTGGCGGCCGTCCTGGCCGCCGCGTGGGCCGACCTGCCGAGCGAGCCGGGGCCGGCCATGGCGCTGGGCCTGTCCGTGCTGGTCGGATCGGCGGTCAGGACGCTTCCCGCGCGGCCCGCGTGCGCCGTCGCGGCCGGTGGGCTCGCGGTGGCCGCCGCGAGCGTGCCTGCCGCGCACAACTCCTCCGTGGTGGCGCTCAACGTGGCCGGCTGGCTGGCCGCCCTGGCCGTCGGCGGCGGCCTGAGGCTGCTGGCCGGGCGCCGCCTGGCGGTCGCCGAGCGCGTACGCCACGACGAGCGCCGCCGGCTGGCCAGGGAGCTGCACGACGTGGCCGCGCACCACATGACCGGCATCGTCCTCCAGGCCCAGGCCGCCCGGCTGCTGGCCCGCAGGGGGTCCGGCCCGCTGGAGGAGTCCCTGGAGGACATCGAGGACGCGAGCACCGGGGCCCTGGCCGCGCTGCGCCGCGTCGTCGGCCTGCTCCGCGACTCCGCCGACGACGTCCCCGGCCCGCCCGGGCGTCTCACCGACCTGGTCGGCCGCTTCGACGGCCCGCCCGTGACCCTGCGCGGCCCCGGCGAGGCGGAGAGCTGGCCGCCGGAGGTGACCAGCACCGTCTACCGGATCGTCCAGGAGTCGCTGACCAACGTCGCCCGGCACGCCCCCCGCGCCCGCGCGGTCACCGTCGACGTCACCGTGGAGGTCACCGGCGGGGAAGGCGCGGTCGTGGTCGAGGTCGCCGACGACGCCCCGCCGGTGACGACGTCCCGGAACCGCGGCGGCTACGGCCTGCTCGGCATGCGCGAACGCGTCGAGGCCCTCGACGGCACCCTGCGCGCGGGCCCCCGGCCGGAGGGCGGCTGGTCGGTCCGCGCCACCCTGCCTCTCACGGGGCCTCTCACGGGGCCCCTAGGGGGGCGGCGATGACGATCGGCGTGCTGCTGGCCGACGACCAGGCGATGGTCCGCCGGGGCCTGCGGCTGATCCTGGAGGACCAGCCCGACATCCGCGTGGTGGCCGAGGCCCGGGACGGCGAGGAGGCCGTGGAGCTGGCCCGGCGGCTACGCCCCGACGTGTGCCTGGTGGACATCCTCATGCCCGGCATGGACGGCATCGCGGTCACCCGCGCCCTGGCCGGCGCCGGCGTGCCCGACCCGCTGCCCGTGGTCGTGGTCACCACGTTCGACCTCGACGAGTACGTCTACGACGCGCTGCGCGGCGGCGCGGCCGGCTTCGTGCTGAAGGACGCCGGCCCGGCCCTGCTCGCCGAGGCCGTCCGGGCGGCCAGCACCGGGGACGCGCTGATCTCGCCGTCGATCACCCCGCGCCTGCTGGGCCGGCTGGCCGGACGGGCGCCGCGCGCGAAGGGCGCCGTGCACCCGCTGTCGGAACGGGAGACCGACGTGGTGCGCGCCGTGGCCGCCGGACGCACCAACCAGGAGATCGCCGCGTCCCTGCACATCTCGCTGAGCACGGTGAAGGGCCACATCTCGGCCGTCCTGGACAAGCTGGGCATACGCAACCGGGTCGAGATCATCGCGTGGGCCTGGGAGAACCGGGTGGCGGGCTAGCTCCGGGGTACGGCACTCAGCGCGTCTCGTCGCCCAGCCGGACGCTCGCGCGGGCGATGTCGGCCAGCGTGATGTCGGCCAGCATCATCTCCTCGTGGTCGCGCAGCGCGCTCCACACCTCGGCGAGCGGGCTGGCGACCCCGGGATACCCCCCGTGGTCGCCGCCCTCGGAGACGCCCTCCACGATCACCACGATGTCCGCGAGGGTGATCTCGCCGGCGGGCCTGGCCAGCCAGTAGCCGCCGTCGGGGCCGCGCTGGCTGTGCAGCAGCCCCGCCCGGCGCAGTTGCAGCAGGATGTTGTCGAGGAACTTGCGGGGGATGCCCTGGGCCGTGGCGATCTTCTCGGCGGGCATGGGGCCCGGCGGCGCCGCGGCCAGCTCGGCCGCGGCACGCAGGGCGTACTGGGTTCTGGCGGAGATCCGCATGACCGTCTACTGCTCAGGCGCTCACCTGGTGCAGGCCCCAGCGGCGGCGCAACGCGTCGTCCGCCAGGCCGAAGACGCGGTCCACCACGATGCCGATGACCAGGATGACGATCATGGTGGCGAGCAGACCGGGCGAGTCGGCCAGCTCGCGGGCGTAGTGGAGCTGCTCGCCCAGCGAAGCCTGGTTGGCGATGATGACCAGCAGCTCACCGGCCATCAGCGAGCGCCAGGCGAAGGCCCAGCCCTGCTTGAGCCCGGCCAGGAACGACGGCAGCGAGGCCGGCAGGATGACGTGCCGGTAGAGCGCGATCCGGCGGAAGCCGAGCATGTGCCCGGCGCGCAGCAGGATCGGCGGCGTGTAGTCCACCCCGGTGATCAGGCCGTTGGCGATGGACGGCGCCGCGCCCAGCACCACCACGAACAGGATCGCGCTCTCGGACAGCCCGAACAGCAGGATGGCCAGCGGGAACCAGGCGATGGACGGCATCGTCTGGAGCCCGGTGATCAGCGAGCCCGTGGCGCGGCGCAGCGGCCCGATCCGCGAGACCAGCGCGCCGACGACCAGTCCGACGGCGATGGCCAGGGCGAACCCGGTGACCGCGCGGCGCATGGTGACCGTCAGCGCGGTGTAGAACTCGGGGTCGCCGAGGCGGTGCCCGAGTTCGGAGAGCGTGGTGACCGGGCCGGCGAAGACGTACTCGGGCCACCAGCCCGCCCACACCACCGCCTGCCAGACGGCCAGCACGATGACCACGGCCGAGGCGATCGGCCACAGCCCCGCCCACAGCCGGGAGGCCAGGCCGGCGCGGTGGCCGGCGCCCAGCTCCAGCGCGTCGAGCCCGGCGAGCTGCTGGGCGTGGGTGTCCGTCGTCGTCATGCGGGCTCCTCCTGACGGGCGTGGCGCAGGACCTCCTGGCGGAGGCGGCCGGTGATCTCCCCCGCCAGCTCGGCCACCTCGCCCGAGTCGGTACGGCGGGGCCGCGGCAGCTCGACGGGGAAGTCCTCCACCACCCGCCCCGGCCGGCTGGACAGCAGGACGACCCGGTCGCCGAGCCGTACGGCCTCGCGCACGTTGTGGGTGACGAACAGGACCGACAGGGAGCGTTCCCGCCAGATGCGTTCGAGCTCGTCGTGCAGCAGGTCGCGGGTCATGGCGTCCAGGGCGCCGAAGGGCTCGTCCATCAGCAGCACGTCGGCGTCCTGGGCGAGCGCCCTGGCCAGGGCGACGCGCTGGCGCATGCCGCCGGACAGCTCGTGCGGCCGCTTCTTGCCGAACCCGCCCAGGTGGACGATGTCGAGGAACTCGGCGGCCCGGTCCCGGCGTTCCTGCTTGCCCACGCCCTTGGCGCGCAGCGCCATCTCGACGTTGGCCGAGACGGTCAGCCAGGGGAACAGCGCGGGCTCCTGGAACATCAGCGCGACGCGGCTGTCGTCCACGTCGATGCGGCCGGCCGAGACCCGGTCGAGCCCGGCCACCAGCGACAGCAGCGTGCTCTTGCCGCACCCGGACGCGCCGAGCAGGCAGACGAACTCGCCGGGGGCCACCGACAGCGAGACCTGGTCGAGGGCCTGCAGGGCCGTCCGGCCCTGACCGTAGAGCTTGGAGACGGCCTCCAGCCGGACCGCGGGGCTCTGCCCCTCGACCCGGCCGGTGGCCTGCTCCGTGAGCGGAGCGGACATCGCGTGCGCCTCCTACTTGTCGGAAATGGCCTGCTGGCCCTTGGCGGCGAGGACCTCGTTGAGGACCGTGAGGTCGTAGATGCCGTTCAGGTCGACCGGGTCGAGGAGGCCGACCTTCGTCGCGTGCTCGGCGCTGCCCACCAGCGACGAGGCGATCGGGTCGTTGGTGAAGGTGATGTTCTTGAACGCGCTGTCCAGCACCTCGGGCTTGAGCGGCTTGCCGGTCAGCTTCTGCAGGGCGGCGTTGGCGGTCTGCGCGGCGCCGGCCGGGTCCTTGGCGATGACGTCGTTGGCCTCGACGTGCGCCTCGATCAGCTTCTTGAGCAGGTCGGGGTGCTCCTTGGCCCACTCCTGGCGGACGATGAGGTGGGTGATCACGAACTGCTTGTTCGGCCACAGGTCGCGCTCGTCGACCAGCACCTTGCCGCCGCTCTCCTTGATCAGGCGGCTGGCGAACGGCTCGGGCACCCAGGCGCCGTCGATGTCGCCGGTGGCGAAGGTCTGGATGGTCTGGGAGTTCTCCTGGGGCACGATCGAGACCTCGCCACCGCCCTTGGTGTCGGTCTTGATGCCCTTCTCGGTCAGCCAGTAGCGCAGCGCGACGTCCTGGGTGTTGCCGAGCTGCGGGGTGGCGATCTTCTTGCCCTTGAGGTCCTCCACCGAGTTGATCCCGGGCTTGACCACGAGGAACACGCCGCCGGACGCCGCGCCGGCGACGATCTTGATGGCCTGGCCCTTCGACTTCGACCAGGCGTTGATGGCCGGGTTGGGGCCGACGTAGGTGGCGTCGATGGCGCCGGAGAACACGGCCTCGATCGCGGCCGGGCCGGCGTTGAACGTGCTGGTCTTGGGCGCGGTGCCGAGGTGCTTGGCGTAGATGCCCTTCTCCACGCCGACCAGGGCGGTGGCGTGGGTGATGTTGGGGAAGAAGCCGAGACGCACCTGCGTCGTGCCGGCTCCCCCGCTCTTCGCGCCGCTGTCCGCAGGGCTGCCGCTGCCCCCACAGGCGGCCGCCATGGTCGTGAGCGCCAGGGCGGCCAGGGTGGCCACCGATACGCGAACCCTGCGAGCGTTCATCTCTTCTCCCCATTTCCCACTTATTTAGTGGCTTTAGAGTGTTTATAGGAGCAAGAGAGGGCGCCCGTCAATCCCACGCTGGGTCACAGACTCTTCACGAAAGGCAGCGGGCCGCGCTCCGGACGGTCGTCCGGGTCGAACCGCGGGGTGTAGCCGCCGGCCAGGTACAGGGCGACGGCCTCGGGCTGGCGGGGGCCGGTGCTCAGGTGGATCCGCAGGTAGCCGCGGCGGGCGGCCTCGCGTTCCAGCTCGCGCACGACCACCGCGCCCAGGCCGCGCCTGCGGTGTCCGGGATGCGTCCACACCCGCTTCAGCTCGGCCGTGTGCGCGTCGTAGCGGCGGAACGCGCCCCCCGCCACGGTCTCGCCGCCCACCACCAGGACGAGGAAGGCCCCGTCCGGCGGCGCGAACTCCTCGGCGGGGTACCGGCTCAGCTCGTCGTTGACGCCGTACCGGCTCGTGTACTCCAGCGCGAGGTCCGCCAGCAGCGGCCGGACGGCGGGATCGTCCGGCGCGACCAGGCGGACCTCGAAGGCGGGCGCGCTCAACCGTTCTGCCTCGGCAGGCCAGGCGGGTTGACCCTGGACTCGGGGACCGCCTCGTTGCCCAGCCCCCACCGGTCGAGCACCTGCCGGTACGTGCCGTTCCCGATCACCGTGTTCAGCGCGTCGTGGACCGGCCCGACCAGGCCGTTGCCCTTCTTCGTCATCGCCGCGATGAGCCCCTGCAGGCCCGGCCCGGCGCCCGAGGCGGTGCCCACGATCCTGGAACCGCCGCTGACCGCGATGTTGTAGGCGATGGACGGATTGGGGCCGAAATACGCCTGCACCCGCCCCGACCGCAGAGCGAGCAGCACGTCGCCGTACTTCTGGTAGTAGAGGATCTCGACCGGTTTCAGGCCTGCCCTGCGGTTCCGGGCGTCCCAGTCGAGCAGGATCTTCTCCTGGTTGGTGCCCGGTCCGACCGAGACACGCAGCCCGGCCACGTCGGCCGGCTGGGAGATCTTCCTGATCGGACTGGACGCGGGCACCTGCCAGCCGAGCTGGTCGATCCGGTACGTCGCGAAGTCGTAGACGTCCTTGCGCTCCTCGGTGACGGTGACGTTGTTGAGCACGACCTCGTACTTGCCGGACCTGGCGCCGAGGAACAGGTTCTCCCAGGACGAGCTCTCCGGGGCCAGTTCGAGGCCGAGCACGTCGGCCACCAGCTGGGCGAGGTCGGTCTCCACGCCGATCAGCGTGGTGTCGTCACTGGCCGGGAAGACCAGCGGCGGCGAGCCCTGGCCGCTGAAGCCGACGGTGAGCCGGCCGTCCCGCGCGATCTCGGCGGGCACCCGGGCGGCGATGCCCGCGACCTTGCCGGTGCGCACCCGCTTCTGGTCGGGGCCGGTGTCGATGACGCGGCCGGCGCCCGCGGGGGCGGCGGCCCCCGGGCCGGCCTTCGGGACGAGCGCGGGCTCGGCCGCGCAGGCGGTAACGGTGGCGGACAGGAGCAGCAGAAGGGCGGGCACGGCGATCAGACGCATGAGGGTTCCTTGTGATCAGAGGACCTTGCCGAGGAAGGCGCGCGTGCGCGCGTGGCGCGGGGCGTCGAGGACCTGCGCGGCCGGGCCCCGCTCGACGATGCGGCCTTCGTCCATGAACACGACGGTGTCGGCCACCTCCCGGGCGAAGCCGACCTCGTGCGTGACGACGATCATGGTGGTGCCGCTGCGGGCCAGATCCTTCATGACCTCCAGGACCTCGCCGACGAGCTCGAGGTCGAGGGCGGAGGTGGGCTCGTCGAACAGCACCACCTTGGGCTCCAGGGCCAGCGCCCTGGCGATGGCGACGCGCTGCTGCTGGCCGCCGGAGAGCGTGCGCGGGTAGGCCGCCGCCTTGTCGGCCAGCCCGACCCGGTCGAGCAGGCGGGCGGTCAGCTCGGCCACCTCGCCGCGCGGCCGGCGCCGCGCCGACAGCGGCGCCTCGGCCACGTTCTGGCTGACGGTCAGGTGCGGGAAGAGGTTGAAGTTCTGGAAGACGAAGCCGATGCTGGTGCGCTGGCGGAGGATCTCGCGTTCGGGCAGCTCGTACAGCCTGTCGCCGGCCCGCCGGTAGCCCAGCAGCTCGCCGTCGACCGTGACCGTCCCGCGTTCCACCTTCTCCAGGTGGTTGATCACGCGGAGCAGGGTGGACTTGCCCGAGCCGGACGGGCCGAGCACCACCGCCACCTCGCCCTGCCGTACGCGCAGGTCGATGCCCTTGAGGACGTGCAGCGCGCCGAAGCTCTTGTGCACCCCGGCCAGTTCCACCATCATGAGCGGCCCCTGCCGTAGTGGCGTTCCAGGAAGTGCTGGACGACCGAGAGCGTGGTGGTCAGGACGAAGTACCAGACGGTCGCGACCAGCAGCAGCGCCATCACCCTGCCGTTGCGGTTGTAGATCACCTGCACCTGGTAGAACAGCTCGGGCAGGGCCATGATGTAGACCACCGAAGTGCCCTTGACCAGGCCGACGATCTCGTTCCCGGCGTTCGGCACGATCGTCCGCATGGCCTGCGGAAGGATGATCCGGAACATCCGGCGGACCCTCGGGATGCCCAGCGCCGCCGCGGCCAGGCGCTGCCCCGGATCGACCGACAGCAGGCCGCCGCGGACGATCTCGGCGGCGTAGGCGGCCTGGTGCAGCGCCAGCCCGAGCGCGGCGGCGGTGACCGGCCCGATCAGGTCCATCGTGCCGACGTCGAAGAAGGCGGGCCCGAACGGCACCCCGAACGACAACCTCGGGTACAGCAGCGCCAGGTTGTACCAGAACAGCAGTTGCAGGATCAGCGGCACCGAGCGGAACAACCACACGTACCCCCACGCCACCGACGACAGCAGCCAGTTGGACGACAGGCGCATGAGGGCGAGCAGGGTGCCGAGCCCGAACCCGAGCCCGATGCCCAGCCCGGTCAGCTCCAGCGTCAGCAGCACCGAGCGCACGACCGAGGGCGCGAACAGGTACGTCCCGACGACGTCCCAATCCCACGCCGGGTTGGTGACCAGGGCGTTGGCCGCCATCGCCAGCAGCACCAGGACGCCGAGCGCGGCCGCCGCCCGTAACGGGTGGCGGGCGGTCACGACCTTCGGCGCGGCCTCCTGCCGCCCGGCGGCGGGCACGGCCGCGGCCGTGTCATGCAGCGTCATGGTCCGCACGCCCGGCTTCGCCGCGGCCGGCACGCCCGGCTTCGCCGCGGCCGGCACGCGCGGCCTCGTCGTGGTCGGTGCGCGCGGCCTCGTCGCGGGCGGCGCGCTCGGCGTCGCGTCTGGCCACTTCCGCGCGGACGAGCGGGATGACGTGCCGGCCGAAGTCGACGGCGTCGTCCAGGATCGCGTAGCCGCGCGCCGAGAGGATCTCCACGCCCAGGTCGTAGTAGTCGAGCAGGGCCCGCGCCACCGTCTCCGGGGTGCCGACGAGGGCGGTGGAGTTGCCGGCGCCGCCGGTGGCCGCCGCGGTGGGCGTCCACAGGGCGCGGTCGTGCCGCTCACCCCTGGCGGCCACCTCCAGCAGCCGCCGCGACCCGGCGTTCTGCGGCGGGCCCGACGGACGCCGCCGCGGGTTCGCCCCGCCCTGTCGCAGCTCGCCCAGGATCCGGTGCGCCTTCTCCCAGGCCAGTTCCTCGGTGGGCGCGATGATCGGCCGGAAGGCCACCTGGATGCGCGGCACGTCGGCCCGCCCGGCCGCGCGGGCCGCTTCCTTGACCGAGGCGATCTGCTGCGCGGTCTCGGCCAGCGGCTCGCCCCACAGGCAGTAGACGTCGGCCTCGGCCCCGCCCGCCGCGTACGCCGCGGGCGACGAGCCGCCGAAGGAGACCTGGGGCCGCGGCCGCTGGACCGGGAAGACGTCGGAGACGAAGTCCCTGAAGGAGTAGTGGGCGCCCTCGTGGTCGAACGGCTCCCTGGAGGTCCACCCTTTCTTGACGATCCGGATGTACTCCCCGGTCCTGGCGTACCGCTCGTCCTTGGTCAGGCGGTCGCCCTCCCTGCCCTGCTCGTGGTCGTTGCCGCCGGTGATGAAGTGCACGGTCAGGCGGCCGTCGCTGATCTGGTCGAGGGTGGCGAAGGTCTTGAGCGCGTACGTCGGGTAGGACACGTTCGGCCGGTGGGCCAGCAGGATCCCCAGGTCCTCGACCCTGCTCGCGACGTACGCGGCCACCTGGGCCGGGTCGGGCGAGCCGGAGCCGTAGGCGAACAGCACCCGGTCCCAGCCGTGCTCCTGGTGGGCCCGCGCGAGCCGGAGCGTGTACTGCTTGTCGAAGGACGGGCCCGAGCGGGGTGAGGTCTCCGAGCCGTCGTTGGTGCCGCCGATACCGAGAAACTCCACAGGCATGCCGAGTCCTTTCTGGCGTCCGTGAAACGTCTTTCAGCCCAGCACGGTGATCGTATTCCGTCAAGCCCTACCAATTTAGTTGGTTTTTATCTACGGTGGAGGCGTACGGAAGGAAGGACGCCATGCCATCCCTGCCATCCCTCACCGTCACCCCCGTGGCCGGCCGTATAGGAGCCGAGATCACCGGTGTGCGGCTCGCCCCCGACCTGCGCCCCGACGTCGTGGCCGAGCTCCGCCAGGCCCTCCTCACCCACAAAGTGATCTTCCTGCGCGGTCAGGAGCACCTCGACGAGCAGGGCCAGGTGGGCTTCGCCCGGCTGCTCGGCGAGCCGACCGCCGCCCACCCGACCGTGCCCGCGCTGCACGGCAACGCCCACATCCTGGACCTCGACTACAGCAACGGCCACAAGGTCGACCGCTGGCACACCGACGTGACCTTCGTGGACCGGCCGCCGCTCGCCTCGGTGCTGCGCGCGGTCGTCGTGCCGGAGGCCGGCGGCGACACGTTGTGGGCCAACACCGTCAGCGCGTACGACAATCTGCCCGCCGAGCTGCGCGACCTGCTCGACCGGCTGCGCGCCGTGCACACCAACCAGTACGACTACGTCCGCGCCGCCACCGTCGACGAGCGGGCCCGCGAGCACGCCGAGGCGTTCACCTCCACCCTGTTCGAGACCGAGCACCCGGTCGTGCGCGTGCATCCGGAGACCGGCGAGCGCTCGATCCTGCTCGGCGACTTCGCCAAGCGGCTGAGCGGCCTGTCGGGGCACACGTCCGGCTCGATCATCCGGCTGGTCCAGGAGCACGTCACCGAGGTGGAGAACACCGTGCGCTGGCGCTGGTCGCCCGGCGACGTGGCGATCTGGGACAACCGGGCCACCCAGCACCGCGTGGTGCACGACTTCGGCGACCGTCCCCGCCGCCTGCACCGGGTCACGATCGCCGGCGACCTGCCGGTGGGCGTGGACGGCCGGACCAGCACCGCACTGAGCGGCGACGCCGCGACCTACTCACCGATCGCCGCCTGACCCTCCCCGGGGCCGCCCCGGCCACGAACGTCGCCGTGGCCGGGGCCTCGCGGATCGGCCGAAGCCAGTGCGGGCGGGGTTGGCTGGGCCCCGCCCGCACGTCCCACCTGACGCGAAAGGCATCTGAGCACGCCTTTCACGTCCCACCCCCCGATGTGAAAGGCACGCACATGAGCACCGACGAATCCCCCACCGGGCGCGAGAGCCGCGTCGCGGTCAACGAGGACTGGGCCGCCACGGCCGTCGGCCTGGTCCTGCTCGTCCTCGTCCTCACCGGCGTCATCCCCGTCGGGCTGGTGCCCTGATGAGCACCGTCACCGGCGACCGCGCGACCTGGCACGGGACAGCGCTCGGCGTCCTGGTCGTGCTCGTGCTGGCCGCCGCCACCCGCGTCCTGGAGAAGGGCGTCCCCGGCTGGTTCCCCGGGTCCGGCCTGGCCAAGGCCGTCGAGTTCCCGGTCTACGCGATCGCGCTCGGGCTGCTCGGCAACGCGCTGCTCACCGCGTCCGGGCTGCGGGAGCGGCTGGCCGGCGGGTTCCGCACCGAGTTCTTCATCAAGACCGGGCTGGTCCTGCTCGGCGCGTCCATCAACCTCAAGGTGATCGTGACCGCCGCCGGACCGGCCGTGGTCCAGGCGATCGTGCTGATCAGCACGGTGTTCCTGTTCACCTGGTGGCTCGGCGGACGGCTCGGGCTCGACGACCGGCTGCGCGCGCTGCTGTCGTCGGCCGTGTCGATCTGCGGGGTCAGCGCGGCCATCGCGGCGGCGGGGGCCGTCCAGGCCAGGAAGGAGCAGCTCGCCTACAGCGCCAGCCTGGTGATCGCGTTCGCGCTGCCGTCGATCTTCGTCCTGCCCGCCCTGGCCTCGCTGCTCGGGCTCCCGCCCGAGGTGGCGGGGGCCTGGATCGGCGGCAACATCGACACCACCGCCGCCGTCACCGCCGCCGGGACGATCGCGGGCGAGGACGCCCTCGCCATCGCCACGATCGTCAAGGTCACCCAGAACGCACTCATCGGCGTCGTCGTGGTCGCGCTGACCGCCTGGTTCGCCTTCCGGGTCGAGCGGCGGGCCGACGCCGAACGGCCCGGCCTGATCGAGTTGTGGCGGCGCTTCCCGAAGTTCGTGCTCGGGTTCGTCGCCGCGTCCGTGGTCGCCACCTGGTGGCTGACGACGGTCGCCGCGGGCGAGGGCAAGGCGGTCATCGGGGTCGCCAACGACCTGCGGACCTGGTTCCTGATCCTGGCGTTCGTCAGCATCGGGCTGGAATTCCGGGTGTCGGCGCTGCGTGAGGCCGGATGGCGGCCGGTCGCCGTGTTCGCCGCCGCGACGGTGGTCAACGTGGTCGTCGCGCTGGCCCTGGCCCTGGCGCTGTTCTCCGGCTTCACGGCCGGCTGAGAGCCCCGCCCCTGGGGGCGGGGCCGTCCCGCTAGGCGACGGGCAGCTCGGCGGGGTCCGCCACCCGCACGATCGAGCCGCTGATCTGCTGCGGGTTGCGGATCAGGTTGAGGATCGGGCACACCCGCTCGACCTCGGCGTGCAGCCCGGCCAGCTCCTCGTCGGAGGCGGGCGAGCTGATCTGCACCTCGTAGGTGAAGTTGTGCGGGGACACCGGGACGCCCTGGTCGCCCGGGAGCTGGGCCTTGGGGTCGTACTCGGCGCGGACGTCCACCTCCAGGGAGTCGATCGGCACCTCCAGCTCGGCCGCCTTGATCAGGAAGATGTGCGTCACGCAGCTGCCCAGGACGCCGGCCTGGAGCTCGGGCGAGCCGGGGCCGAGGTCGTAGCCGGCGAAGTCGGGGCCGCTGTCGCTGATGATCTGGAAGTCCCTGATCCTGATGCGCCGGATCCCGCTGCGGCCCTCGGCCGTGACGTGGGCGTGCAGCGGCACCGGGCCGCCCGCCGGGGCCTCCCGGCGGGCCAGCAGGGCGGCGCGCTTGTGCGACAGGTACTCGCGAAGGGTGCTCATGGGTCTTTCTCTCCGGAAGGGGGTCAGCTCAGGGTCACGTGGCCGAGCGGGGTGTCGATGACGGCCCGCAGGGCGGGCTCGGGCCCCTCGGTGACGTCGAGCGTCACGTCGAGCGCGGCCAGGTCGCGGCGGAGCGCGCCGGGGTCGGGGTGGACGGCGGCGAAGGAGACCAGGCCGACCAGCGGCAGGTCCGTGGCGGCCGGATGGGTGGTCGAGCCCCAGTCGATGAGGAAGGGCACCGGCCGGACCGCGGCCGGGTCCTCGCGCCGGGTGAGCCGCCACTCCAGCAGTTCCCCGGACGGGGTGCGCCGGGACAGCGGCTGCACGTCACCGGGGTCGTAGCCGCGCTCGCGGGCCAGCTCCACGGTCTTGTCGAGGTCCCGCGGATGCACGGCCCAGGCGGCCAGGCGGGGTTCGGTCAGCGTCTCCAGCCCGAACGCCCTCGGCCGCACCTCCGACTCCGGGTCCGGCCCGATGATCTCCAGGTACGCGTCCGGCCCGAAACGCACCAGGTAGTTCGCGGTGCCTCCGGGATGGCTGCCGCCCCGGACGGGCCGCACGCCGGTGCGCCCGGCGAAGTCCTCAACCCCCTTGAGCAGGTCGGGAACGGCATAGACGAGGTGGTCGAGGTGACGGTCGGTCATCGGTGGTCCTCCGGTTCGCCGAGTGAGAGCATGAGCCGGTTCGCCCAGTTGAAGAAGGCGGCGGCGTGGATGGTGTCGCTGATCGCCAGGTCGTCGAGCCCGGCCGCGCGCAGCGCCGCGAGGTGCTCGGGCCCGAACTCGACGGGCGTGGCGGCCAGCGCGACCGAGGCGTCGACGACCGCCCGCCAGGTGTCGTCCTGCGGCGCGTCCACCCCCTCGTCGAGCAGGCGCTGCACGTCCTGCGGGCGCTTGGAGTGGTGGGCGGCGAAGCGGGCGTGCACCGACGCGCAGAACACGCAGCCGTTGCGCCGCGAGGTGGCGGTCGCGGCCAGCTCGCGCTCGGCGCGCGGCAGCCCGCCGTCGGCGTTGTAGAAGATGTCGTTGTCGGTCTTGGTGCGCGCGTGCAGGATCTCGGGGTCGCGGGCCAGCAGCAGGAAGTACGGCGACGACGCCCGCGCCCGGTCCACCAGCGCCTCGTGGTGGGCCTCGGTCAGCTCCTCCGGCGCGAGCGGCGGCAGCCAGGGCTTCCAGCCGAGCTGTTCCTGGGTGAATCCGGTGCTCACGCGGCCACCTCCTGGCCGAGCAGCCGGAGCCCGCCGACCACCCTGACCTGGAAGGCGAGGAAGGCGACGAGCTGCGACAACGTCACCACGCCCGTCGGGCTCCAGCCCGCCGCGGCCAGCGCGTCCAGGGCCTGCCGGCTCGCCTCGCGCGGCCGGAAGACCAGCAGGTGCGCGTGCTCGAACGCGGCGGCGAGCCGGACGCCCAGCTCGTCCGGGTTCCGTACCCGGTAGCGCAGGCCCTCGTCGCTCTCGGCGGCCAGCGGCGCGGGGTAGACCCCGTACGGGCCGGTGGTGACGCCCGCCTCGACCTCCGCCTCGACGGTCTTCAGCAGGCCGGGGGCCAGCTCGGCGAGCCGGTCGGCGTAGAAGCCGGCGACGACGGCGTCGCGGTGCAGCCCGGCCACGAAGGCCGCGACCGCGTCCCGTTCGACGAGGGTGACCTCGCCCTCCTCGTCGGGGACGAAGAGCGCGTCGAAGCCGCGCTGGGCGTGCTCGCGGGCGGCGGGCCGCAGGTCGCGCAGCTTGTCCAGGCGGGAGCCCGGTCTTATCCCGGCCAGGTGGTCGATGACATCGTTGATCATGTGGAGCTCATTTCGGTGGAGGGGAGCCAGCCGAGCGCGGGCGCGACCTCGGTCGCCAGCAGCTCGATCGAACGGAGGACGAGCGGATGCGGCGGGTCCACCGAGTGCACCTGGAAGACCATGTCGGTGACCCGTTCGAGGGTCGGGTCGGCGCGCAGGCTGTCGATGACGTCCTGGGGGGTGCCCACGTGCACGTCGAAGGCGGCGATGCGGCTGTCGAGGTCGCCGCCGGGCAGCTCCCACGGCAGCGGACGGCGGCCGAGCCCCGCTTCGGCCAGGCGCAGCGCCTCGGCCCTGTTGTCGGCCACGAACGCGGTCCGCGAGGCCACGATGCGCGGGACGGCGCCCGCCGGCAGGTTCTCGTGGTAGGCGTCCACGATCGGCTGTTGCAGGTCGGCGAGCGTCGCCTGCGGGTCGTCGGCCGGCCGCGGCTGCGTGCGCGAGAGCATCAGCCCGTTGCCCGCCCGGCCGGCCCGCGCTCCCCCGGAGACCGAGAACGTCGCCTCCCAGACGGCGCCGGCCAGCCGGGGCGCGGGCGGGTAGAGCCGGTTGCCGCCGCCCAGGTCCTCGCCCGACCAGGCCCTGAGCAGGATCGACAGGTGCTCGGCGTACAGGGTGGCGCGGTCGCCGCTGTCGTGCCCGAACGGCCCGAACGACGACGGCGTCCCGCCGCTGCCGACCCCGACCTCCAGCCGCCCGCCGGTGAGCAGGTCGAGCACGGCGGTGTCCTCGGCCACCCGGACGGGCTGCTCCAGCGGGAGGGTGATGATGCCGGTGCCGAGACGGATGCGGCTGGTCCTGGCCGCCACGTGGGCGAGGAACACCAGCGGCGCGGGGAGCCCGCCCTCCTCGCCGTCGAAGTGGTGCTGGGCCACCCAGGCGGTGTCGAACCCGAGCGACTCCGCGTGCGCGATCTGCTCGGCGGCCAGCTGGTAGCGCTCGGCCGGAGGCGCCTCGTCCAGGACCCGGGTGAAGAAGCCGAGCCTCATCGCACCGGCTCCGGGATGGCGGCGAGCAGCTCGCGGGTGTAGTCGTCGGCCGGGTCGGTGAAGACCCGCCGGGTGGATCCTGATTCCACGATGCGTCCTTTGTTCATGACGGAGACGGTGTGTGAGATCTGCCGCACCACCGCCAGGTCGTGCGAGATGAAGAGGTAGGTCAGGCCGAGGTCGCGCTGGAGCTGTCCGAGCAGGTCGAGGATCTGCGCCTGGACGGTGACGTCCAGCGCCGAGACGGCCTCGTCGAGCACGAGCACCTCCGGGCCGGCGGCCAGCGCGCGGGCGATGGCCACCCGCTGCCGCTGCCCGCCCGACAGCTCGCGCGGCCTGCGGGAGCTCACGTCGGCGGGCAGCGCCACCCGGTCGAGGAGTTCCGCGACGCGGGCTCGGCGGGCGGCCCGGTCGCCGAGCCCGAAGTTGCGCAACGGCTCCTCCACGATGCCGGCGATCGACTGCCTCGGGTCCAGCGACCCGTACGGGTTCTGGTGGACGAGCTGGACGTGACGGCGGAATCCGCGGCCGTCGGGGGCCCCGGTGACGGTGACCGTTCCCGACGTGGGCTCGGCGAAGCGCACCACCATGCGCGCGGTGGTGGTCTTGCCCGATCCCGACTCCCCGACCAGGGCGTGCGTGGTGCCGCGCGGCACCTCGAACGAGACGCCGTCCACGGCCCGGAAGGCCCGCCGGCCCGAACGGAACTCCTTGACCAGGTCGCGCACCACGATCGCGGGCTCGGCGGCCACCGGCTCGCGGAAGGGACGGGCCGACAACGCGGGGGCGTCGTGCAGCAGCCGCCGGGTGTAGTCCGCGCCGGGCGCCGCCAGGATCTCCCTGGTCGGGCCCTGTTCCTCGACGCGGCCGTCCTTCATGACGACCAGCCGGTCCGAGCGGCTCGCGGCCACGCCGAGGTCGTGGGTGACCAGCAGCACGGCCGTGCCGAACTCGGCGCGCAGGTCGTCGATGAGGTCCAGGATGCGTCGCTGAACGGTGACGTCCAGGGCGCTGGTGGGCTCGTCGGCGATGATCAGCCGGGGTTCGAGCGCGACGGCGATGGCGATCAGCACGCGCTGGCGCATGCCGCCGGACAGCTCGTGCGGGTACTGGCGGGCCCGCGTCTCGGGGTCGGGCAGGCCGACGCGGGTGAGCAGTTCGACCACCCGGCGCCGGACGGCGGCCCGGTCGCCGCGCTTGTGGATGCGCAGCACCTCGGCGATCTGCGCCCCGACCGTCTTGACCGGATCGAGGGAGTTGGACGGATCCTGCGGCACCAGCCCGATCTGCGCCCCGCGTACGGACTCCATCCGCCGCGGCGACCAGGTCGCCAGGTCGTTCTCGCCCAGCAGCACGCTGCCGCGCTCCAGCGAGGCGTTGCCCGGCAGCAGGCCGATGATCGAGTGCGCGGTCGTGGTCTTGCCGGACCCCGACTCGCCGACGACCGCGACGACCTCGCCCGGCTCGACGGTGAAGGAGACGCCGTGCACCGCCGGGCGGCCGTCGTAGGAGACCGCGAGGTCGCGGACGTCGAGCAGGCTCACGAGGACTCCTTGGCGATGGACCGGCTGATCCGGCCGGCGGCGAGCACGACCGCGACCACCACGGCCCCGGGCAGCGTGGTCAGCCACCAGGACGTGGCCAGGTAGTTGCGGCCCTCGGCGATGAGCAGCCCCCACTCGGGGGTGGGCGGCTCGGCGCCGTAGCCGAGGAAGCCGAGCGTCGAGATGGCCAGGATGGCCACGCCGAACTGCAGGGCGGCCAGCGCGACGACGGGACCGAGCGAGTTGGGCAGCACGTGCCGCCACAGCACGGCGGTGAACCGGCCGCCGCTGCCGAAGGCGGCCTCCACGTAGTCGGTGCGGCGCACCCGGACGACCTCCGAGCGCGACAGCCGGGCGAACGCGGCGACCGAGCCGACGCCGACCGCGACGGCCACATTCACCGTCCCCGGGCCGAGCAGGATGATCACGACCAGGGCCAGGAGCAGGCCGGGGACCGACAGCAGCACGTCCACGACCCGCATGACGGCGGCGTCGGTCACCCCGCCGAGCGAGCCGGCCAGCAGCCCGAGCAGCGTGCCGAGCAGCAGGCCGACCGCGACGGCGACGAACGCCCCCGACAGCGAGTTCACGGCTCCGTGCACGACCCGCGCGAACACGTCACGCCCGACGGCGTCGGTGCCGAACAGGTGCTGCCCGCTCGGGGCCTGGAGCTTCTCGACCGGCACGCCGGCGATCGGGTCGTACCCGGTGAACAGGCCAGGGACGACCGCCCACAGCAGCACCACGGCGATCACCGTCCAGGACAGGATCAGGCCGGCCCTCACGACGCCGCCTTCAGCCGCGGGTCGAGCACCGGGAACAACACGTCCACGACCAGGTTGACCAGGACGAACACCGCCGCGGCGAGCACCACGACGGCCAGCATCACCGGCGTGTCCTGGGCGGTGACGGCCTGCTCGGTGAGCCGCCCGATGCCGTTGCGGCCGAAGACGGTCTCCGTCACGACCGAGCCCGCGATCAGCTCGCCGAACGTCAGGCCCGCCACGGTCAGCGTCGGCAGCACGGCGTTGCGCGCCACGTGCCGCCACAGGATCCACCAGCGGGTGGCGCCCTTGGCCGCGATCACCGGCACGAACGGCTGCGCGTACACCTGGTCGATGCCGCGCGCCAGCACCTGCGCGATGGGCGCCGAGATCGGCACGGCCAGCGTCACCACCGGCAGGACGAGCTGCTGGAGCTCGCCGCCGCCGATGACCGGCACCAGCCGCAGCCGGAAGGAGAAGACCTGGATCAGCAGGATCCCCAGCCAGAACGCCGGGACCGAGATGAACAGCGACGGCACCGACAGCAGCGCCCCGCGCAGCCACGACGTCCTGCTGTAGCTCGCCACGAAGGCGATCACCACGGCGAGCAGCACCGCCAGCGCGAACGCCGCCGAGGCCAGCCGGGCCGTCTCGGGCAGCGCCTCGCCCAGGCGCTCGACCACGGGGGTGCCGGTGTCGATCGAGTAGCCGAATCCGCCGGTCAGGAAGCCGGACAGGGTGCGCAGGTACTCGCCGATCGGCGAGCCGCCGCTGTAGTACGCCCGGATGTCAGCGATCTGCTGCGGCGACAGGCCGAGCTCCGGGTTCTGGAACTTGATCAGGATCGAGTCGCCGGGCAGCAGTTGCAGCAGCACGTAGCTCGCGGTGAAGGCGGCCCACAGCACGAGCACCGCCTGTCCGGCCCTCGTCAGGAGGTACCTGGTCATTGCTGCGTCTTCCAGGCCGAGTAGAACCACGGGCGGGCGACCGCCTCGAAGGCCACGCCCTTGACGTACGGCGCGCCGCCGTACACCTGGGGCTCCTCGAACAGGGGGATGGCGTAGCCCTGGTCGATCACGTAGCGCTGGATCTCGGCGACCTTGGCGTTGCGCTCGGCGTTGTCGGGCTCGGCGGACTCCTCCTCCAGCAGGGTGTCGAGCTTCTTGTCCTTGGAGAGGATGACGTCGCGGTTCTGGCTGTGGAAGTGGCTCTTGATGACGTCCTGGTCGGCGCGGCCGACCATGCTGTGCGCGACGGCGGTCTTCTCGGCGTCCTTGATGTCGACGGCCTGGGTGCCGGCGTCGGCGGGGCGGATCTCCAGTTGCACGCCGAGCTTGGCCCACTGCTGGCCGACGAGTTCGAGGGTCTGCTTGGACAGCGGCTGCGGCCCGGCCACGAAGACGCCCAGCCGCAGCTTGACGCCGTCCTTCTCGCGCACGCCGTCGGCGCCCTTGGTCCAGCCGGCCTTGTCGAGCAGCTCGCCGGCCTTGACCGGGTCGTAGGCCAGGTCCTTCGACAGGTCGACGTAGCCCTGGGCGAGGTGGCTGAGCACGGAGGTGGCACGCGGGTAGCTCGCGGTGAACAGGGTGTCCACGACCTCCTTGACGTCGGTGCCCGCCTGGAGCGCCTTGCGCACGTCGAGGTCCTTCAGGATGCTGTTGGACGGCCGCAGGTACAGGCCGTTGTTCACGCCCCTGGTCGGCTCGGCGTAGATCTGGAAGCCCGCGTCCTTGACCGTCTTCTCGTCGTAGGCCTGGACGTAGCGCACGAAGTCGGCCTGGCCGGAGGTCAGCGCGCCGACCCGGACGTTGTCCTCGGGCGTCACGATGATCTTGATCTCGTCCAGGTACGCCCGTCCCTGGTGCTTGGAGGAGGGCGGCGCCCAGTCGTAGTCCTTGCGCGCGGCCAGGTCCACCTCCTTGTCGACGATCTGGTTCTTCAGCGTGAAGGGGCCCGAGCCGACGATGTTCTTGAGCTGGCACTGCTGCTCGTACGGCAGCGAGATCGTCTTCTTCGACACCAGCCCGGCCCCGATGACCGAGGTGCCCTGGAGGAACCCGGGCGAGGGCTTCTTGAAGTGGAACTTGACGGTCAGCGGGTCGACGACCTCACTGCGCTCGTAGTTGTTGACGAACTCGGCGACCGGCAGCTTGAGCTCGGTGTTCCCGAGGCCGTACACGTCGAAGTTGGCGGCGACGGCGGCGGCGTCGAGGGGGCTGCCGTCGCTGAAGGTCACGCCCTGGCGCAGGTGGAAGGTGTACTCGGTGGCGTCCTTGTTCACCTCCCACTTGGTGGCGATCCAGGGCTCGATCTCCAGGGTCTGCGGGTTCTGCCAGGTCAGCTTGTCGGTGATCTGGTTGAGGATGCCGCCGTTGGGATAGAAGCCGGCGGCCGGCAGGTAGAGGCAGGTGGGCGGCTGGTGCTCCAGGTAGGTCAGCGTGCCGCCGTAGACCGGCTGATCGCTGGACGGCGCCGCGCCGGCAGCACCCCCTTGACCACCACAGGCGCCGAGGAGCCCAACGACGGCGAGCATGACGGCTGCGGTGCGCAGGTTGGATGAGGACATGGGGGTACTGCCTTTCAGACAAAACATACCTAAAAAGTAGGAAAAGGCTACAGCAAACGTGGCACCGAAGCCACCAGGGCCTCGGTGTAGGCGTGACGCGGGCGGGTGAACACCTCTCCGACCTCGCCCTCCTCCACGACCTGGCCGTCCTTCATGACCAGCACGCGGTGGCTGACATGATGCACGACACCCAGGTCGTGGGAGATGAACACCATCGCCGTACCGTCCTCGGCCTGGATCCCGGCGAGCAGGTCGAGCACCTGCGCCTGGATCGAGACGTCGAGCGCGGAGACCGGCTCGTCGCAGACCAGCACGTCGGGGCGAGGCCCCAGGGCCCGCGCGATGGCCACGCGCTGACGCTGGCCGCCGGACAGCTCGCGGGGACGGCGGTCGGCCGTCCCCGGCGGCAGGCCGACCCGGGCCAGCAGGTCGAGCACGCGGGCCCGGCGTTCGCCGCGCGGCAGCCGCAACGGCTCGGCGACCAGGCGGCCCACGGTGTGGCGGGGGTCGAAGGAGCCCAGCGGGTCCTGCGAGACGAGCTGGATCCGGGGCCGCAGCGGGCGGCGGCGGCTCTCCGGCAGGTCGCTCCAGGGGCGTCCGTGCAGGCTGACCCGGCCCGCGTCGGGCTCCAGCAGGGCCAGGACCAGCCGGGCGAGCGTGCTCTTGCCGGAGCCGGACTCGCCGACGACGCCCAGCGTCTCGCCCTCGTGCAGGGTGAAGGAGACGTGGTCGACCACCACCCGCCGCCCGTACGCGCGGGTGAGGCCCGTACCGGCCAGCACCCGGGCATACGGGTTCGGCTCGCGTACGGCGATGGGCGGGCCGGCGGTGAGCCGGGAGCCCCGGGAGGCCGCCGACGGGACGGCGGCCAGCAGCGTGCGCGTGTACGGGTGGGCCGGGGCGCCCAGCACGTCCCGCGTCCGGCCCTCCTCGACGACCCGGCCCTCCTTCATCACCAGGACGCGGTCGGCGATCGAGGACACGACGGCCAGGTCATGGCTGATCAGCAGCAACGCCGTGCCGGCCGCCTTGCGTTCGGCCAGCAGCCGCAGGACCTGGGCCTGCACGGTGACGTCGAGCGCCGTCGTGGGCTCGTCGGCGATGATCAGCTCGGGGTCGGCCGCGATGGCCGAGGCGATCAGCACGCGCTGCCGCAGCCCGCCCGAGAGCTGGTGCGGCCGCTGCCCGGCCCGCAGGGCGGGCTCCGGCACGCCGACCGCCGCCAGCAGGTCGAGCACCCGCTCCGCGCGCCGGGCGCGGGGCACGACGTCGTGCGTGGCCAGCACCTCGGCGATCTCCGCGCCGACGGTGCGCAGCGGGTCGAGCGAGACCAGCGCGTCCTGGAGCACCAGCCCGGCGAACCGGCCGCGCAGCCGCCGCCACTCCCGCTCGCCGAACGCGAGCGCGTCCCGCCCGGCGACCGTGAACGCCGAGGCCGTCACGGACGAGCCCGGCCCGGTCAGCCCCAGCAGGGTGCGCGCGGTGACGCTCTTGCCCGACCCCGACTCCCCCACGATCGCCACGCACTCCCCGGCCGCGACCGACAACGAGATCCCGTGGACGACCTCGGCGTCGCCGAAGCTCACCCGCAGGTCCTCCACGGCGACCAGCGCGGAGCCGGCGGGCCGGGCCACGGCGGGCGCGGTGCCTTCGTCCCGGACGGCGGTCATGGGGTCCTCCCTTCGAAACGGCGTTGCAGCCGGCGTCCGACGACGGTCAGGCAGACCACGGTCAGCGTGATCGCCAGGCCCGGGAACAGCGCCTCCCACCAGGCGACGCGCAGATAGTTGCGGCCCTCGGAGAGCATCGCCCCCCATTCGGCGGCCGGCGGTTGCGGCCCCATGCCGAGGAAGCTGAGCCCCGAGCCCGCGATGACCGCCGTGCCGAGCCCGATCGTGGCCAGCACGGGGACGGGCCCGAGCACGTTCGGCAGCACGTGCCCGAACGTGATCGCCGCGGGCGGGCGACCGGACGTGCGGGCCTGCTCCACGTACCCCGATCGGCGCACCACGAAGGTCTGGGCGCGGACCACGCGGGCGTAGTTGGGGATCTGCGCGACGGCGATCGCGAGGATCACGTTGACCGTGCCCGGCCCGGTGATCGCCACGACGAGCAGCGCGAGCAGCAGCTCGGGCAGCGTGGACAGCACGTCGAACGAGCGGGCCAGGGCCTCGTCCAGCCATTTCGGCGACAGCCCGGCGGCCAGCCCGAGCAGCGCGCCCGTCACGACCGCGAGCAGGGTGGCCCCGACGCCGATGCTGATCGAGTGCCGGGCGCCGTGGACGACGCGGGCGAGCACGTCCCGGCCGAGATGGTCGGTGCCGAGCGGGTGCGCGCCGCCCGGCGGGGACAGCGCGCCGAGCGGGTCGGCGGCCAGCGGGTCCGCCCCGGCGAGCAGCCCCGGCGCCAGCACGGCCAGCGCGAGCAGGGCGAGCAGCAGGAGCGGCAGCAGGACCGGCGCCGCCGTCCGGAGCGCGGCGGCGGACGGGCGGCGGCGCGGGAGCGCGAGAACCGGCGCGCTCATCGCCGCTCAGCCCCTCATCCGCGGGTCGATGACGCGGTAGGCCAGGTCGAGCAGGGTGCTGATGGTCACGTACGCGATCGCCGACAGCAGCACGACGGCCATCACCACCGGCATGTCCTGCCCCGTGACGGCCTCCATGGCCACCCGCCCGAGCCCGGGACGCCCGAACAGCACCTCGGTGATCACTGTCCCGCCGAGCAGCGTGCCGGTGAACCAGCCGGCCAGCGTCACGGCGGGGATCAGCGCGTGCCTGAGCGCGTGCCTGGCCACCAGCGCCCGCTCGGTCAGCCCGCGCGCCCTGGCGGTGACCGCGAACGGCTGTTCCAGGGCCCGTTCCAGCCCGCCGCGCAGCACCTGGCCGAGCACGCCCGCGATCGGCAGCCCCAGCGAGAGCGCGGGCAGCACGAGCGCGAGCGGCCCCGCCGCCCCCGACACCGGGAACCAGCCGAGCGTGAACGAGAACACCGACAGCAGCACGATCCCGATCAGGAACGGCGGCACCGACACCGACACCAGCTCGGCCAGCGAGGCCGCGCCGCGCGGCAGCCGCCCGCGCCCGGCGGTGACGATCGCGATCACCCCGGCGAGCGCGACGCCGACCCCGGCCGCCGCGAGCGTGAGCTGCGCGGTCGGCAGGATCTGCGTGGCCAGCACCTCACCGACGCCGAGCTGGAGCCGGTACGAGCGCCCGAGGTCGCCGTGCAGCAACCGCCACAGATAGGACAGGTACTGGACGACCTCCGGCCGGTCGAGCCCCCATTCCTGGACGATCCGCGCCCGGATCTCCGGCGTGTCGGCCCCGTCGCCGATCAGGATGTCCACGGTGTCGCCGGGGGCGAGCAGCAGCGCGAGGTAGGAGGCCGTGGCCGCCGCCCACAGGACGGCGAGCCCGGTCCCGAGTCGTCGGATCACGTCCCGATCCGCACGTCGTAGGCGCCGGCCGGCGTGCCGGACGCGGGATCGAAGCCGAGCCCCTGCACGCTCCTGCGCGCGGCGAGCTGGTCGGCGGGCACGTAGAGCGGGAACACGATCGCCTTCTCCCGCACCACCGCCTGCTGGACCTTGGCGTAGAGCTCCTTGCGCCTGGCCTGGTCGGAGCTGGCCGACGCCTGCGCGAGCCACTTGTCCACGCGCTCGTCGGTGAAGTGGGTCCGGTTGATCGCGCCCTGGCCCGGCAGGATGAGGTTGAGCGCCGCGCCGACGTCGGGGTCGCCGCGCGAGTTCTCGAAGATCTCGTACTCGTTCTCCTCCACGGCCTTCTGCGCGCTGCCCTGATCGACGATCTTGACCTGGAAGTCGATGCCCGCGCTCTGCTTGACCTGGGCCTGAACGGCCTGGGCGAGGATGTCGCGGCGGTCGCGGACGAACGGCGCCGAGGCGACCGTGCGCACGGTGAGCCGCCTGCCGTCCTTGACCCGGAAGCCCTCGGCGTCGCGCTGCCGCCAGCCCGCCGCGTCGAGCAGCGCGTTCGCCCTGGCCGGGTCGCCGCCGTAGGCGTTCTCCAGGGTCGCGTCGTAGAACGGGCTGCGTTCGCCGACGACGCTCCACGCCCTGGTGGCGGTGCCCTGGTAGACCGACCGCAGGACGGCGTCCACGTCCACGGCCTCGCGGAAGGCCTCGCGCACGCGCTGGTCGTCGAAGGGGGCACGGTTGGTGTTGAAGTAGTAGGAGAAGGAGGTGCCGGAGTTGAGCGACGTGCGCAGGGCCAGGTCGGGGTCCTTCTTGATCAGTTCGACGTCGGTGGCCGGGACGCCCTCGATGACCTGCACCTGCCCCGAGGTGAGCGCGCCCACCCGGACCGCCGCCTCCGGCAGGAACCGGTAGGTGAGCTCGGAGAGGTAGGCGGGGCCCTGGTGCGCGGCCCCGGCGGGCGGCCACTTGTAGGCGGGGTTGCGGCGGTAGCGGATCTCCTGGCCGGGCACGTACCGGTCGAGGATGAACGGCCCGGTTCCGACCAGGTCCGTGCCGCCGAACTTGAGGTCCTTGGCGTGCTTGAGCGAGGCCGGCGAGACCTGCCCGGCGTACGGGGAGGCGAGGAAGTCGAGGAACAGCCCGTCGGGCTCCTTGAGCGTGATCCTGACCGTGTACGGCGAGACCAC
This sequence comes from Nonomuraea sp. NPDC047529, assembly GCF_040642995.1. Classification (NCBI taxonomy): domain Bacteria; kingdom Bacillati; phylum Actinomycetota; class Actinomycetes; order Streptosporangiales; family Streptosporangiaceae; genus Nonomuraea; species Nonomuraea sp. NPDC047529. The sequence goes on from NZ_JBEYTJ010000019.1 coordinate 39,114, forward strand.
CTCGGCCTGGTCGAAGGCGCGTAACTGGATCGCCGAGACGGCCGGGTTGTAGCCGGGCACGCGGAACTGGTCGAGGTTGGCCTTCACCGCGGCGGCGTCGAAGCGCGTGCCGTCGTGGAAGGTCACGTCCTGCCGCAGGTCGAGGGTGTAGGTGAGGCCGTCGTCCGACGCCTTCCACGAGGTGGCCAGCCAGGGGTGGAAGGTGCCGTCCTCGGCCCGCGAGAGCAGCGCGTCGAACTGGTTGAACACCAGCAGCCGGACCTTGTTCTGGGCCCACTGCTGGGGGTTGAGGGTGATCGGCTGCGTCTCGATCGCCCAGGTCAGGGAGGTTCCGGGGGCCTGCTCGGCGGGTCGCTGGGCGCCGCACGCGGCCAGCGCGAGTGCCAGCAGGACGGCGGGCAGGCGCTTCACGGGCGTTCCCAGGCTTCGGCGAGCAGCTCGTAGGAGCGCACGCGGTCGGTGTGGTCGTGGGTGATGGTGGTGACCAGCAGCTCGTCGGCCCCGGTGACCCGGCGCAGCACCCGCAGCCGCTCGGCCACCGTCTCCGGCGTGCCGACGAACTGCGTGTCGATCCGGTCCTTGACCAGCGCGCGGTCGGCGTCGGTCCAGACGTGCCGGGCCGCCTCCGCCGGCGTCGGGTACGGCATCGCCCCCTCCCCGGTCCTGATGCTGCGCACCCACAGCCCGTACGGCGAGGCCAGCTCGCGCGCTCTGGCCTCGTCCTCGGCCACCACCGCGTCGGCCGACACGATCACGTACGGCTCGGCCAGCTCGTCCGACGGCTTGAACGCCTCCCGGTACGCCTCCACGGCCTCCAGCACGCTGGACGGGCTGACGTGGTAGTTCGCCGCGAACGGCAACCCGCGCTCCCCCGCGACCTGGGCGCTCTGCCCGCCGCTGCTGCCGAGGATCCACACCCGCAGGTCGGCTCCCTCGCCCGGCACGACGTGCGCCTCGTGGGTCCCCTTGAGCAGCGCCAGCACCTCGTCGATCTGGTCGGCGAAGTCAGGCGTCACGGCTCCGGGCTGCTGGAGCAGGCTCGCCTGGAAGGCCAGGCGGGGCACCTTGGCCAGCCGCGACCAGTCGAAGGGCGGCGGGATGAGCAGCCCGTCCACCACCCTGGCCTCCTGGCCGGGCGGCCGCGCGGGGGCCGGCTCGGCCCTGCGCTGCCCTGACCGCCCGATCCCCAGATCGAGCCGTCCCGGATGCAGCGCGTCGATGACCCCGAACTGCTCGACCACCGACACCGGCGTCTGGTGACCGAGCTGCACGGCGCCCGAGCCGACCCTGATCGTCGCGGTGGCCGCCGCCACCAGGCCGATCAGCACGGCGGGGGCCGAGCCGGCCACGCCCCGGGCGAAGTGGTGCTCGGCCAGCCAGTAACGGACGTAGCCGAGTTCCTCCGCGCGGCGGGCGAGGTCGATCGTGTTGCGCAGCGCCTCGCCCGCGGTGCCGCCCGAGCTGATGGGGGCCAGGTCGAGGATGGACAGGCTCATGACGCGCTCCCCGGGAACGGACGGCTGGGGATCTCCTTGCGCAGCGCCGGCGCGATCTCGGCCTGGAACAGCTCCAGCGTCTCCCGGTGCTGCCCCGGCGTGAGGCCGTCGGCGTCGGCCTGCAGATGCATGACCTCGTGCCCGAACCGCTTGTGGTAGCGCAGCACCTTGTCGATGATCTGCTGCGGGCTGCCGACCAGGATCGAGCTGCGCTCGATGGCGTCCTCCAGGGTGGGGAAGACCGGCTCCACGCCGACCCGCCGGAACGTCTCCAGGCGGGCTTCGTAGATCGGCCGGTAGACGGCGACGGCCTCCTGCGAGGTGCGGGCCGCGTAGTAGCCCGCGGTGCCCGCCCCGACCAGCGCGTCGGCCGGGTCGTGGCCGTAGTGCGCCCAGCGCTCGCGGTAGTGGTCGATCAGCTCGGCGTAGGGCTCGATGGGGTTGGTGACGTTGGCCGAGAACAGCGGGTCGCCGTAGCGGGCGGCCAGGTCGACCGACTCCTTGCTGGTCGCGCTGCCGTGCCAGACCCTGATCGGCTTCTGCAGCGGACGCGGCCAGGTCTCGGCGTCGGTCAGCGAGGGGCGGAACCTGCCCTCCCAGGTCACCCTGTCCTCCCGCCAGAGCCGGCGGAACAGCTCGTACGACTCGCGGTTGCGCTCCCACTGGTCCTCGGTGGTGACGTGGAAGAGCTTGGCCTGCGCCGCGCCGTTACCCTTGCCGACGATCAGTTCGAGCCGGCCGCCGGACAGGTGGTCGAGCGTGGCGTAGTCCTCGTAGGCGCGGACCGGGTCGAGCAGGCTCAGCGTGGTGACCGCGGTGAACAGCCTGATCCTGGACGTCCGGGCCGCGATGTGGCTGAGCACGACCGGGGGCGAGGAGGAGATGAAGGGCCGTTCGTGCCGCTCGCCCACGCCGTAGCCGTCGAAGCCGAGTTCCTCGAAGAGCACGGCGTTCTCGACGACCTCGCGGAAACGTTCCGTCGGTGATCTGCCGTCGTTGTGGACGATCAATGTGATGCCGAGAAATTTCATGACACCTCCGCGTACCTGCTCGCCGGGCGCGGCAGGCCGAGGAGCCCGCGTAACGTCCCGGCTTCGTACCTGCTCCTGAAGGCCCCGCGCCCGCGCAGCTCGGCCGTCAGCTCCCGGCTGATCCGCTCCAGGTCGTACGGCACCGCCCCCGGCCGCAGCCGGAACCCCTCGATCCCGGCCCGCCGCCACTCCAGCAGCAGGCCGGCCAGCTCCGCCACGCTCCCGGTGAAGATCGCCGCGTCGGAGGCCAGTTCGGCGCCGTCCAGCTCGTCGAGCCGCGCCTTGCGCCGGGCCGCGTCCGGGCCCAGGAAGACGACCAGGTCGGCGAAGATCTTGATCGTGCCGGACAGGCCCCGGACCTCCTCGACGATGTCCCGCGCGTGCTCGGCCGAGCGCGGCGTGACGAAGACGACGTCCGCGCTCGCCGCGGCGAACTCGTACGGCAGCCGCGCGTGGGCCAGCGCGGCCACCACCGGCTGCCCCTGCGGCGACCTGGGCGTGATGGACGGCCCCTTCACGGAGAAGAACCCGCCCTCGAAGTCGATGTAGTGGAGTTTGTCCCGGTCGATGAACCGGCCGGTGGCCACGTCCCTGATCTCGGCGTCGTCCTCCCAGCTGTCCCAGAGCCGCCGGGCCACCTCCACCGCGTCGGCGGCCTCGGCGAACAGGGCGCGCACGTGCGGGTCGGCCGACAGGTCCACGCCGCCGGGCCGGTTCAGCACCTGGTCGATCGGGGGGAACCGGCGGCGGCCGAAGTGGGCGGCCTCGCTCGCCCGCGCCGAGATCTGCGGCCGCCAGCCCGCCCGGCCGCCGCTGACGTGGTCGAGCGTGGCGATGCCGATGGCCACGTGGAACGGCTCGGTGTGCGTGGTGGTGGCCGTCGGCACCAGGCCGATCCGGGTGGTGAGCGGCGCCAGCCGGGCCGCCAGCAGCACCGCGTCGAACCGGCCGCGCACCTGGTCGGTGCGGTCGTCGGGGCCGTCGGGCAGGGTGGACTGCGGTCCGAGGGCGTCCTCGACGGTGACGAAGTCGAGCAGCCCGCGTTCGGCCTCGGCGACCAGCCCCGCCCAGTGGCCGGCCGAGAAGAGCCGCTCGCCGGGGGTCTCGCGCCAGGCGGCGGGGTGCCAGCCCGCGCCGTCCAGCGCCACGGCCAGGTGCAGTGTCATAACAGCTCCAGGTGTTCGCGCAGGGTGGTCCCGGTGTACTCGGTGCGGAAGACGCCGCGTTCCCGCAGCACCGGCACCACGCGGTCCACGAACTCGTCCAGCCCGCCGGGGGTCAGGTGCGGGACGAGGATGAAGCCGTCGGCCGCCTCGGCCTGCACGTGCTCGTCGATCTGCCGGGCCACGCTCTGCGGGGTGCCGACGAACGTCTGCCGTCCGGTCACCTCGATCACCAGCTCGCGGATGCTCAGCCCCTTCTCCCCGGCCAGCGCCCGCCATTTGGCCGCCACCTCGGCACGGTCCTTGATCGGCACCCGTCCCTGGGAGACGCCTTCGGACAGGTCCGGCTCGACGTCGGGGAACGGTCCATCGGGATCGAAGGCCGACATGTCCCGCCCCCACACCTGCTCCAGGAACGCGATCGCGGTCTGCGGCCCGACCTGCTGCCGCCGGATCAGGGCCGCGTTCTCGGTGGCCTCCTCCTCGGTGTCGCCCAGCGCGAACGTCACGCCGGGCATGATCTTGAGCTGGTGGGGTTCGCGGCCGTACCTGGCCAGGCGGCCCTTGACGTCGGCGTAGAAGCGCCTGCCGTCCTCCAGCCTGCCGTGCGGGGTGAAGATCACGTCGGCGTGGGCGGCGGCGAACTCGCGGCCGTCGTCCGAGTCGCCGGCCTGGATGATCACCGGGTGTCCCTGCGGGGCGCGCGGCAGCGTGAACCGGCCCTCGACGGTGAAGTGCCTGCCCCGATGGCTGACCGTGCCGATCGCGCCCTCCCTCAGGAAGCGGCCCGTGTCCGCGTCGGCGAGCACGGCGTCCGGCTGCCAGGAGTCCCACAGCTCGCGCGACAGCCGGACGAACTCCGCGGCCCGCTCGTACCGGTCGGCGCGGTCGAGGAAGCCGCCGCGGCGGAAGTTCTCGCCGGTGAAGGCGTCGGAGGTGGTCACCACGTTCCAGGCGGCCCGGCCCTCGCTCAGGTGGTCGAGCGTGGACAGCCGCCTGGCCAGCTCGTACGGCTCGTTGAAGGTGGCGTTGACGGTGCCCGCGAGCCCGAGCCGTCCGGTCACCGCGGCCAGGGCGCTGAGGACGGTCAGCGCCTCGGGCCTGCCCACGACGTCCAGATCGTGGACGCGGCCCTTGAGCTCGCGCAGCCGCAGCCCCTCGGCCAGGAAGAAGAAGTCGAACGTGCCGCGCTCGGCCGTCCTGGCGAGGTGGACGAACGAGGCGAAGTCGATCTGGCTCCCCGACCGGGGATCGGCCCACACGGTGGTGTTGTTCACGCCGGGGAAGTGCGCGGCGAGGTGCACCTGCCTCTTGCGCGTCACCGGCCCCGCCCGTGCGGCGTGTTCCAGGCGTCGGGCAGGCCCTCGATGGTCTCGCCGAACGCCGGGCGCTGGTAGAGGTCGCGGGCGTAGCCCCACAGGTGCTCGAAGTCGGGCAGCTCGCGCTCGCTGACGAGGTGGTCGCGGTTGTGCAGCGCGTCGAACCTGGCCAGCGTCACCCACAGCCGCACGTCCGCCTCGGTGATCGTGTCACCGGTCAGGAAGCGCTGCTCGGCCAGGCGTTCGTCCAGGCGTTCCAGGGCCGAGACGACGCGGTGGCGCTCCTCCTCGCGGGCGGCCTCGGTGCCGGCGGGGGCCACGCGGGTGACGCCGGTGTTGACGTCGTGGTAGATCCACCCGTTCAGCTTGTCGATCTCGGCGCGCAGGTGCTCGGGGTAGAGGTCGACCGAGGTGTCGGCCCACTTCTCGAACTGGGTGGCCAGGTCGATCGTGATGTCGGGGAAGTTGTTGCTGACGATCCTGCGCCGCGCCCTGTCCCAGAGCACGGGCACCGAGATGTGGCCCGGGTAGCCCTTCTCGGTGGCGTCGTACGCCTGCTCCAGCAGGGTGAAGCCGTTGACCGGGTCCGGGCCCCTGCGCTCCCTGAAGGCCCAGCCGCGGCCGTCGCGCTCGTCGTCCACGTACGACAGCGTGACGACGTCCTCCAGACGCTTGAGCTTGCGGACGATCACGGCGCGCTGGGCGTAGGGGCAGGTCCAGGCGACATAGAGGTGATAGCGGCCGGGCTCGGCGCGGTAGCCGCTGGTCCCGTCGGCGGTGACGCGGTCCTGGAAGGGGTAGATCGGGCGGTCCCAGCCGGACGACAGGTGCAGGCGGCCGGGGCCGTACTGGCCGTAGGCGGTGCGGTCGAGCGGGCCGGCGTAGACCGGCGTGCCGGTGGTGGCGGTCACAGGTTCTCCTGGTGGGGTAGGAAGCGGCCGAACCGGCCCTGGTGGTAGAGGAGCGGACGGCCGGCGTTGTGCGTGGCCGCCTCGGCCACCAGGCCGACGACCAGCACGTGGTCGCCGACCTCGACGGTCTCGTACGGCAGGCAGATCAGGTGCGCGGAGACGTCCTGGAGCAGCGGCGCGCCCAGCGGCCCGGCCCGCCATCGCGTGGGCGCGGCGAACCGGTCCACCCCCTTGCGCGCGAACCGCGCCGCCAGCTCGGCCTGGTCGCTGGCCAGGATGTTGACCGCGAAGTGGTCGGCTCCGCGCAGCCACGGCCAGGTGGTCGAGGACTGGTCGACGTAGAAGGAGACGAGCGGCGGATCGAGGCTGACCGAGGAGAACGAGGTGGCCGTGAGCCCGACGGGGATGCCGTCGCTCTGCGCGGTGATCACCACCACTCCGCTGGCGTGCACGGCGAGCGCCTGGCGGAACACGTCCGCGCCGACGGCCTGCTGGTCGGGCAGCGTGTCGGTCATGCGCCGGCCCTCGCTCGGGACGGGCGGACAGGTCGGAATGCGATCACGGAAAGGCTCCTCACGGGAGAGAGGGCGTGCTCACGCCGCTCCCGGCGGCGGGGCCGGGAGCGCCGGGAAGGGGGCACGGAGAGGGGGGATTCGTCAGCGGAGGCGTGGACGGCGTCGGCCACGCTGGAGCGCTCGAGGGAAGGCGGGCGGCTGCTGGTCCGTGATCAACGACACTGGGCGCTGGCGACGTGGCCGAAGTCCACGTGCGGGCGCCTGGTCAGGAGAGTGCCCTGGCTCATGCCCACGACGCTAGGCCGCCGCAAGCCGGAAGTCAATATTCCCTACTGGTTTTAAAGGGAATACCTATTGGGATGAATCGCGAAGTTTGGCGGACGGCACCGGGATCGCCGGGAAGGGGTTGTCCGGCAGCAGGATGACCCGGCGCGCCTGCCGGGACTGCAGGGCCGCGTCGAGGTGCAGCAGGGCGGCCCCGATGCCGGCCGCGCCGACCATGTACCCGGTGTCCGCGCTCACCTCGCCCGGACGCAGCCGCCGGTACGCCTGGTACCAGCGGAACCCCTGGCCGTCGTGGTTGTCGCCGCGTCCGATGAGGTGCTCGGCGAGCACCCGGGCGTGCTCAAGGCGGGCCTCGTCGCCGGTCGCCGCCCACAGGCCGACGAACAATTCGAGCAGCCCGGCCGCGCCGCAACACTGGCAGGCCACGTTCCAGAAGCCGTCGGTCTGCCGGTGGGGGGCGCCGCTCTCGACGACGCCGTGCGCGAGCCGTTCGACCCAGTCGAGGTGACCGGGGTCGCCGGTCACCCGGTACAGCTCGTAGAACATCCGGGCCACGCCCGCCGAGCCCGAGCAGAACCCCAGGTAGTGCAGCTCACGCCCCTGCGGCACGTGGTGGGGGACGACCGCGCACCTGCCCGCCACCGCGCTCACCTCGCGCACGAAGCCCGCGCCACGGGCGGCCGCCTCCAGGAAGCGCCGCTCCCCCGTGACGCCGAAGAGCCTGGCCAGCAGGAAGGCGGTGCCCGCCGTGCCGGACAGGAAGCCCGGGGTGACGGCGTCGAGGGGCAGGTCGGCGCAGTCGCCGAAGCGGTGGCCGGGCACGGCGAGCCCGGCGATGCGCTCGCCCGCCGCCACGGCCGTCTCCGCGTAGCCCGGCACGCCGAGCGCCGCCGACGCCTGGAGCAGCCCCAGCACGATCCCGCCGTCGCCGCGCTGTGCGGGCTCCCGCGTCCAGCCGGGCCCGCCGTCGAGCGGGCGCGCGGCCCGGACGATCGCGTCGGCCACCGCGACGGCCTCCTCCTCGAAGACGCCGTCGCCGAAGGCCCAGCCGGCCTCGATGAGCGCGACGAGGGTGCCGGTCAGGCCGTGGTAGAGGGACAGGTCGGCGCGTTCGCGCCAGGTGGCGGCCAGATAGCGGGCGCCCCTGCGGGCGTCGTCCAGGTACGCCTCGTGGCCGGTCGCGGCGGCCAGTTCCAGGAAGAACAGCACGATGCCGGCCGCGCCCGCGTACAGGGAGGCGGAGTCGCCGGCGGCGGCCGACCTGCCACGGGGGTCGGGGTTGGCACGCCAGTGACGGCCTCGGCCGTCGTCCACGGCGGCGGTGCGGATCCAGCGGCCCGCCATGATCGCGGCGGTCAGCGGAGTCTCGGCGCGCTCACTCGGCGAGCGGGTCCGGTCCAATCCCATGCTCCATTCTCCCACACTTCCGGTAGGAAAATTGGTGTTTCGCCAAGGGTTCGCCACCATCATGACGGGTAACGGAACGATGACGGTGTGTACCGAACGGGGAGGGCGTCGTGAAGCGTCCCATCAGCTGTGCCGCGCTCCTGGCCCTGCTCGCCACGGGCTGCACGAACACCGGATACGACACGGGGCAGCACCTGCCGCAGAACGACGGCGCGAACGCCGACGCCAAGGGCGTCCTGCACGTGCGCAACGCCCACCTCCGGGCCGCCTCCGGCCAGGCGGCCTCGCCCGTCTCGCCCGCCTCCGAGCAGACCCTCTACGCCGTGCTGATCAACGACGGCCACAAGCCCGACCAGCTCCAGCAGATCACCGTCGACGGCGGCGGCTCGGTGCAGCTCTCCGGCGCCGCCACCGACATCCGGCCCGACCAGCCCGTGGGCGCCAACGAGCAGCCCCTCGGCACGGTCACCGGCGTACGCGGACCCTCCGTGCCCATGACCTTCGTCTTCCGCGACGCGGGGGCCGTGCGGGTGATCGTGCCGGTGAAGCAGAACGCGTCCCAGCCCCCCGCCGGCCCGGCCGCCACCACCACCCCGGCGGCGCCGGGACACGCGCCCAAGCACGCTCCCCGGCACTCACCCGGCCACTGACGCTGACGGCTGCCGACCGCCACGGCCGTCAGCGCATGCCCGCGAGCACGCCGCGCGCGACGGCGTCGCGTTCGGCCGCCTCCTCCGCCGCCGCCTCCTGCTCGCCCGCCACGCGCACGTCGTAGGCGGCGCGGGCGGCGGCGATCTCGCCCTGATGCTCCTCGGTCCAGGTGACCAGGGCGCGGATGGTGGCGTGCAACGTGCCGCCCAGGGGCGTCAGCGCGTAGTCCACGCGGGGCGGCACGGTCGCATGGACCGTACGGCTCACCAGGCCGTCGCGTTCCAGGTGACGAAGGGTCCTGGTCAGCATGCGCTGGCTCACGCCGTCGATCATGCGGCGCAGCTCGGTGAAGCGCAGGCTGCGCCGGTCGAGCAGCGCGATCACCTGGAGCGACCACTTGTCGGCGATCCGGTCGAGGATCTGCCTGACCTCGCAGTCCTCCCGCTGGTCCCATTGCAGCACGTCGTAGTCGGTATCCCCGCAGTGACCGGGTGACATCGAAGTTCCGTCTTCCATGAGTCCCAATAGTCACCAAAAATGCTGCTGGTTACAAGAAGGAACCGACTCTTGTGGAAGGAATGCATCATGTCTCCCATGTCTCCCATGTCTCCCATGTCTCCCTCGAACGAGCGCATGGGCGCACGCGCGTGGAGCGCGCTGTTCGTCCTGGCGGGGGCCGTCTTTCTGGAAGGCATCGACGTGGCCATGCTGAACGTGGCGCTGCCGTCGATCCGCGCCGACCTCGGCCTGTCCACCGGCACGCTGAGCGGCGTGGTCAGCGCGTACGTGCTGGGCTACGGCGGGTTCATGCTGCTGGGCGGACGGGCCGCCGACCTGCTCGGGCACCGCCGCATGTTCCTGACCTGGATGACGGTGTTCCTGCTCTTCTCCGGCCTGGGCGGCCTGGCGACCGAGGGGTGGATGTTGCTGCTCGCCCGGTTCGTCACGGGGGTCGCCGCCGCGTTCATGGCGCCCGCCGGGCTGGCGCTGGTCACCGGCACCTTCCCCGAGGGCCCGCAGCGCACCAAGGCCCTCGGCGTCTACGCCGGGACCGCGGCCGGCGGCTTCTCGCTCGGCCTGGTCGCCGGCGGCCTGCTGGCCTCGATCGGCTGGCGCTGGGTGTTCTTCGCCCCCGTGGTGCTGTCGGCGGTGATCCTGCTGGCCGCCGTCCCGCTGGTCAAGGACTCCGGCGAACGGGCGCGGGGCTCGTTCGACCTGGCCGGGGCGCTGACCATCACCGGCTCGATGCTGCTGCTCGTGTACGGCGTGGTCCGCCTGGAGGCGCCCGCCGACGGCTCCGGCGTCACGCTCGCGACGTTCGCCGCCGGGCTGCTGCTGCTCGCCCTGTTCGTGCTGATCGAACGCCGCTCGGCCAACCCGCTGGTCCGGCTGGACATCCTGCGCTCGGGGCCGCTGGTCCGGGCCAACCTGGGCGCACTGCTGTTCCTGGCCTCGTTCGCCGGGTTCCAGTTCCTGGCCACGCTCTACCTCCAGGAGGTGCGCGGCTGGAGCACCCTGCAGACCGGCCTGGCCATGCTGGTGATCGGCATCGACACGGTCCTGGCCCCCACGCTCACGCCGCGCCTGGTGAACAGGTTCGGCAACGCCCGGGTGCTGTTCGGCGGCATCGTGCTGTCGGCGCTGGCGTACGCGCTGTTCCTGCCGGTCGGCCCGGACTGGACGTACGCCGCCATGCTGCCCACCATGCTCCTGCTCGGCCTGGCCTTCTCGCTGACGTACGGCCCGCTGACCATGGCCGCGACCGAGGGCGTGGACGAGGACCGGCAGGGCCTGGCCGGCGGCCTGCTCTACACGGCGATGCAGTTCGGCACCGCGCTCGGCCTGTCGGCGGTGACCGCCGTGAACGTGGCCGCGCTCGGCGGGGGCACCGCGCCGACCCTGGACTCGCTCCGGATCGCGCTGGTCGTCCCGGTGGCCGCCGCGGTGGTGGCCGTGCTGGTGACCGCGTTCGGCCTGCGGGCCCGCGCCGCCGCCGCGCCCGTCGAGAGCCCGGTGCCCGAGACCGTCGGTTAGGACGATCCCCTGCGCAGGAACCGCCACGGCCGGACGATCTCCCGGCCGGGTGGCGGCTCCTCGGCCTGGAGCCGGTCGAAGAGCAGGCGTACGACGTCGGTGTAGTCGTGCCTGAGCGGGCCGACGGTGCTGAGCTGCGGGTTGCTGATGAGCCCCTCGTCGATGTTGCCGACGCCGACCACCGCCAGATCCTCGGGGACGCGCAGCCCCGCGTCCCGGGCGGCCCAGATGACGCTGATCGCGGCCCGGTCGGAGGCGGCGAAGACCGCGTCGGGACGGTCGGGCGAGCGCAGCAGCTCGGCGGCGGTCTGGTAGGCCGAGACCCGGTCGTCCGCGCCGGAGGTGATGATCCGGTCGGTGACGCCGTGCCGGTCGAGGGCCTTGGTGTAGCCCAGCAGGCGGCCGACCGGCCGGTCGCGGTAGAGCTCGTAACGCTGGCCCATGAACGCGATCCGCCGCCGTCCCCCGGCCACCAGGTGCTCGACCGCCTCGGCGCACGCCTCCGTCTCGGGGGTGCGCACGACGTCGCAGCCCTCGGGCACCTCCTCGTTGCGCAGCGCCACCATGGGCAGCCCGGCGGCGGCCAGCTCGGCCAGCAGGTCGCCGGTGAGATGGTCGCCGGTGACGTTGAACAGCGCGCCGTCGGCGATGCCGCCGAGCAGCACGTCGACCGCGGAACGGGCGCGGGCCGGCGAGTAGACGGCCAGCGTGACCACCGAGTAGCCGCGGGCGTCGGCCATGTCGTGCAGGTCGGCGGCCAGCCGCTCGTCGGCGGGCACCCCGCCGAGCGAGCCGAGCACCAGGCAGACCCGCTGCGTGCTGCGCCGGCGCAGGCTGCGGGCGGCCTGGTTGGGGGTGTAGCCGAGCTGTTTGGCGGCGTCGAGCACCCGTTTCCTGGTCTCCGCGCCGACGGGACGGTCCCGGCCGCTGAGCACGTAGGAGACGGTCGCCACGGACACGTTCGCCAGTTCGGCCACCTGGCGGGCTGTAGGTCTCACGCCTAGATCATGGCTCCTTCCGCACCCTGGAGAGCTTGTCGGGGTTGGCGACCGTGTAGATGTCGCGCACCTGCGACCCGTCGGGGGTCAGGTCCACGACCATGACGGCGAACGGCGCGTTCTCCACGAACACCACCGCCGAGGGGTCCCCGTTGGTCTCTCTGTACTGGATGTCCAACCCTTCCATCGGCTGGGCGGTGCGCGCGACGAGCAGCCGGGCCACCTTGTCCCGGCCCCGGACCGGACGCGGGCCGCCCACCACCGACTTGCCGCCGCCGTCGGCCCACAACGTCACCTCCGGCGCCAGCAGCTCCATCAGCGCGTCGAGGTCGCCGCCGAACGCCGCGGCCACGAACCGTTCGGTCACCTCCTGCTGGACGTGCGCGTCCACCCGGTTGCGCGGCCGTCTGGCCTGGACGTGCTCGCGGGCCCGGTGCGCGACCTGCCGTACGGCGGCGGGGCTGCGGCCGAGCATGCCGGCGATCTCGGTGTGCTGGAAGGCGAACACCTCGTGCAGGATGAACACGGCCCGCTCCAGCGGGGTCAGTGTCTCCAGCACCACCAGCAGCGCCAGCGACACCGACTCGCCCCGCACCACCTCCTCCGCCCCGTCGGCCGCCCCGTCGGCCGCCCTGTCGGCGGCTCTGTCAGCCGCGGTGACCAGCGGCTCGGGCAGCCACGGCCCGACGTAGGTCTCGCGGCGGCGGCGCAGCGCCGACTGGTGGGCGAGCGCCTGGTTCACGGCGATGCGCACCAGGTAGGCGCGCGGGTTCCCGATCTCGTCCGGATCTCTCGACGACCACGACAGCCAGGTCTCCTGGAGCACGTCCTCGGTGTCGGAGACGCTGCCGAGCATGTTGTAGACGATGGAGAACAGCAGCTCCCTGTGGCCGGCGAAAACGTCCGTCATTCCAGGCATCATGTCCTCTGAGAGCGTTCGCGGCCCCCTGGTGTGACATGAGCCGCGTCACACCAGGTAGCGCAGCCACAGGTACGGCGTGGCGAGCGCGACCGTCGTCACCGTGACGACCAGGCCGTACTTCGTGAACTGCCAGAAGCTGATCGGGGTGCCGTTGCGGGCCGCGATGCCGAGGATGACCACGTTCGCCGCCGCGCCCACGGCGGTGGCGTTGCCGCCCAGGTCGGCGCCGAGCGCCAGGGCCCACCACAACACCTGCGCCGGTCCGTTGCCGCCGTTGGCCTGGACGAGGTCGGCCACGATCGGGCTCATGGTGGCCACGTACGGGATGTTGTCCACGATGGCGGACAGGCCCGCCGAGGCCCACAGCAGCACCATCGCGGTCAGCCCGAGCTCACCGTGCGTGGCCCGCGCGGCGGCCTGGGAGACCCGGTCGATGACCCCGGTCTCCACCAGCGCCCCGACCATGACGAACAGGCCCGCGAAGAACACCAGCGTGGGCCACTCGACCTCGGCGATCGCCTCCTCGGTGGTCACCTTGGTGAGGGCCACCAGCACGCCGGCGCCGAGCAGCGCCACCACCGACGGCTCGTAGTGCAGCACGGGATGCAGCACGAACGCCGCCATCACCAGCGCGAGCACGGTCAGCGACTGCCACAGCAGCCTGCGGTCGGCGATGGCCTCGCGCTCGTCGAGCGCCATGATCTCGGCCGCCAGCTCGGGATCGTAGGTGAACGACCGGCGGAACATCACCCGGCACAACCCGATGAAGACGACGATCAGCACCACGATCAGCGGGGTCAGGTGCACGAGGAAGTCGTTGAAGGTCAGCCCGCCGCGGCTGGCGATGATGATGTTGGGCGGGTCGCCGACCAGGGTGGCGGTGCCGCCGATGTTGGAGGCCATCGCCTCGGCGATGAGGAACGGCGCCACCGGCAGCGCCAGCCGCTCGCATACCAGGAACGTCACCGGCGCGATCAGCAGCACGGTGGTCACGTTGTCCAGCAGCGCCGACGCGCCCGCCGTGATCAGGATCAGCAGCACCATGAGCCGGAACGGGCGTCCCCTGGCCCGTTTGGCGGCCCAGATGGCCAGGAATTCGAAGACGCCCGTCTGTTTCAGCACGCCGACGATGATCATCATGCCGAGCAGCAGGAAGATGACGTTCCAGTCGATGCCGGTGTGCTCGTCGAAGAAGGCCGCGCCGCCGTCGGTGGCGTGCAGCACCAGCATGATCCCCGCGCCGCCGAGCGCCGCGGCGACCCGGTGCACCTTCTCGGTGGCGATCAGCGTGTACGAGACGAGGAAGACGGCGACCGCCAGCCACGCGGTGACGGTCACGGCGGACCACCTGGGAAAGCCTTCAAGGAGAACTCCACGATCGACGGCAGAATCGCCGACCAGACTTCCCGGCACACCTCACGACAACTTACCAAACAGACGCGATCAGGCGGGACCGGCGGACTGGCCGCCCGTACGGGGGCCAGGCGCCGGTCGCGCCCTGTGGAGTGGCGGTCAGGCGACCTCGAACTCGCCCCTGAAGTCCGCGTTCAGCACGCTGCCGGACGCGCCCGAGACGCACGAACCGCCGAGCAGATGGCTGCCGAACCGGCCCGTGAACGTCTTGCCCCTGAACGGCCCGGACTGGATCGTCCCGGACACCTTGGCCGTGTCGTGCACGACGTCGACGATGCGCGCGCTGACCCTGCTGGTCTGCTTGGTGCCCCTGATGGTCCAGTCGATGGTGACCGTGCCGATGCCCCCGGGCGCGGTGCTCCCGGCGGAGGCGGCGCGGTCGCGGACGACCCCGTCGGAGGCCCCCCAGCGCTCGCGGTCGTAGACGATGCGGTCGGCCATCTCGCGCTCGTCGCGGTCGTGGATGATGCGGTCGGCCAGGTTGTGGCCCTCGCGGTCGTAGATGATGCGGTTGGCGAGGTTGCGCCGCTCGTAGTCGCGGGTGCCGAACACCTGGTCGAACGCGTTGCCGCCGCCGGACGGGCGCCCTCTTGAGGTGAACGCCCTGCTCCCGTCGCAGTTGGAGTGCACGCCGTTGAAGGTGGCGTGGAGCTGGGCCGCCGTGACCCCGGAGCCGCTGCGGTCCACGCAGTTCCACGCGCCCCTGTCGGAACGTTCCGTCTGCGAGAGCCGGCCCGCCCCCGGCAGGTACTGGGCCTTGCCGGACACGGTGCACGAGATCGCGGCCGCGGCGTGCGCGGCCCCCGGGACGGCGACCGGAGCCAGGACGGTCAACCCGGCGGCGGCCAGAGCGGGCAGTGACGTGGCGAGAGTGGGCATGACTGCTCCTTTTCGAGGCAGGACGGGTCGGCGCATCACAACGGGATGGGCCGACCTGTCACGACAGGACAGGTCGACGCGAGCCGCCGGCCGGGCCCGCCATCGCTCTCCGGTGAGAGGTCCCGATCTCGGACGCTACGAGGCGAGACGCAAACGTCGTCCCAAATGGCCGCACGTGGCGTCCCAGATGTACGGACTCACCCCTGCCTGTCCCGCCAACGGGCCTGCTCGGCCCGGCCCAGGTGCCGTAGCCCATCGGCCCCCCTGCCGGAGAACTCGACCACCACGCCCGACCACCGCGCGGCCTCGTTCAGCGCCGCGATCACACGAGCCCGTGCGTCCGGGCGGCGGCGGCCGCCTGGGTACGGGTGGAGACGTCGAGCTTGCTCAGGATGTTGGAGACGTGCACGCTCACCGTCTTCTGCGCGATGAACAGCCGCCCGGCGATCTCCCGGTTGGTCAGCCCCTCGGCGACCAGCCGCAACACCTCGACCTCGCGCGCGGTCAGGCCACCCTCGGGCTGCCCGCCGCCGAACCGGGCCCGCCTGCCGAACTCCAGCAGCGCGGCCTCCAGCGGCGCGGCCCGCAGGCTGCCGGCCGCCTCCTTGGCCAGGGCCCACTCCGCCTGCGCCGCCTCCCGCTCGCCGGCCGCCAGCAGCGCCTCGGCCAGCCGCCAGCGCGCCCTGGCCACCTCGTAGACGAAGCCGAAGTCGAAGGCCGCGACCACCTCGCGCCACAGCTCGACGTCGAGCCGCCCGTGGAGGCGGTGCCAGTCGGCCTCCACCCGCAGCGTCCAGGCCTGGCCCTCGGGACCGAGGTGGCCACCTTCGCCGGTCGGCCCCTTGGTGGCGGCGAACCGGGCGCGGGCCAGCAGGTCGTCGGCCCCCTCCGTGGTGCCCAGCTCGGCCATCGCCCACAGGCCGACGGCGGCCAGCCGCAGCGCGCCGGACTCGCCCTCGTCGAGCGTGGCCATGGCCGCGTGGACGTGGTCGAGCGCGGCGGCCGGGTCGCCGTTCCACAGGGCGTGCTCGGCGGCCATGCCCCGCGACATGTACGTCGCCAGCGGATCACGCCAGAACGGACGCAGCCACCCCAGCCGCTCCTCGACCACCGGCAACCCTCGCCCCACCTCGATGAACAGGGCGAACGACGACAGGATGGCCTCCGACAGCGTGCCCACCCGCGCGCCGAACCCGGCGGCCACCGCCTCCGCGGCGTCCCACTCGCCGGCGACGTAGTGGATGAGCAGGCGCAGGAAGCGCAGGTCGGTGCCGTAGGTGCTCCAGTTGAGGCCGGTGCTGACGGCCAGCTCGATGCCGTTGTCGGCCACCTCGGCGGCCTGGGCGAGCAGGCCCTGCTCGTAGTGGATGCGGGCGTGGTGGAAGCGGGCCCGCAGGTCCATCGCCAGGTCGCCCGTCTCCCGGGCGGAGGCGCTCTCGACCAGCGAATGGGCCCGCGCCACATCACCCCGCTGCTCGACGTAGCTGGCCAGCGTGAGCAGCGCGCCCACCTCGGCGTCGACGGCGCCGCACGCGCGGGCCGTCTCCAGGGCGCGCGCGGTCAGCGGCTCGACCTCGTGGTGGCGCGCGGTCCACAGCAGCGTGCGGGCCTGGGTGGCGAGGGCGCGGGCGAGGCTCGGCTGGTCTCCGGCCTCCTCGACCGCGCGCTCGGCGGCGGCGATGGCGCCGGGCGGGTCGTTGGTCTCGAAGAGGTAGTAGGCCAGCCGCTCGTCGACCTCGGAGGACGACGGCAGCGCCCGCAACCGGTGGACCGCCCGGTGGTTGTCGCCGCTGTCGGCCGCCGCGACGGCGCTGCGGAAGGCCAGCGCGACCCGGCTCTCCCCGGCCAGCTCGTCGGCGCCTTCGACGCGGTCCCACAGGGCGAGCGCCTGGTCATAGTGGTTGTGGGCCTCGGCGGGCGCACCCAGCCGCTCGGCGTCCCGGCCCGCCTGCGCCGAGGCGGCGAGCGCACCGGCCAGGTCGTGGCTGGCGAGGTGGTGGTGGGCCAGCTCGGCGGGCGAGGTGAGCAGACGGGTGAAGTCGGCGTGGAGCCTCGTGCGCTCGCCGGGCAGCAGATCGGTGTAGACCGCCTCCTGCAGCAGGGCGTGACGGAAGGTGTAGCCGTGGCCCTGCACCTTGAGCAGGCCGCGCGAGACGATCTCCCTGACCGCCTCCTCGAACTCGGCCAGCGGCAGCCCCGAGACCTCGCGCAGCAGCTCGTCCTCCACCCGGCGGCCGGCCACCGCGGCGGCGCGCAGCACCCGCTGCCCGGCCTCGGACAGCACCTCGACCCGCGACAGCAGCAGGCTGGCCAGCCCGTCGGGCAGGCTGTCGCCCTCGGACATGGCCGCGAACAGCTCTTCGGCATAGAACGGGTTGCCGTCGGCGCGCGAGACGATGACCCCGAGCTCCTGCGCCCCCACCTCTCCCAAGGTCGTGACATAGTCCGACATCTCGCCGGACCCCAGCGGCCCCAGCTCCACGTTCGTCACCGACGGCAGCCGCTTCAGCTCGGCCAGCACCCCGCGTAGCGGATGGCGGCGGTGGAGGTCGTCGGTGCGGTAGGTGCCGGCCACGCAGACGCGCTCGCTCTGGAGCATGCGGCTGAGGAAGACCAGCAGGTCGCGGGTGGAGCGGTCGGCCCAGTGGAGGTCTTCGATCACGAACAGCACCGGCTGGACGTCGGCCAGCAGCCCGAGCAGCGAGCCGAACAGCCGCTGCTGGGTGAGCCCGGCCGAGGGCGCCCCGCTCTCCTGGCCCGGAAGGAGCTGGCCCAGCATGGGATGGGCGGCGACCGCCTCGCGCACGCCGGGCTCGGCCCCGCGCAGCGCGTCGGCCAGCGGCAGGTAGGGCAGCGCGTCGCCCAGCTCGGCGCACTGGCCGATCATGACGTGGAAGCCGCGCTCGCGCGCCTCGGCCACCAGCTCACCGGCCAGACGCGTCTTGCCGATCCCCGCGTCGCCGCCGATGAGCGCGACCCCGGCCGTGCCGCCGGCCGCGGACTCCAGCACACGCACGAGCTTGGACAGCTCGGCCGAGCGCCCGACGAGAAGACCGTTCACGCCAGCAAGTGTGCCACGCTCCTGCGACATTTCATTGGTCCGCCCGACCGCCGCGGAATTGGCCCTCATCGTCATACCAAAGTCACTCTACGCTGCTCTTTCGTGATCTCCTTGACGACTTTCGCGCTCTTCGTGATGGCCTCGCTCACCCTGGTGATCGTCCCCGGGCCCAACCACCTGTACATCGCCGCCAGGGGCCTGGCCCAGGGCAGGGCGGCCGGGCTGGCCAGCGCGCTCGGCGTCGAGACCGGCACGCTGGTGCACATCGCCGCGGCCGCCGCCGGGCTCTCCTACGTCATCTCGCGGTCGGCGACGCTGTTCGCGGTCGTCAAGTGGGCGGGCGTGGGCTACCTCGTCTACCTGGGCGTGCGCGCCTTCACCGGCAAGGACGCGCAGGCCGGGACGCCGCCCGTGCAGCCGCTGTCCAAGGTGTTCCTCGAAGGGGTCCTGGTCAACGTGCTCAACCCCAAGGTGGCGCTGTTCTTCGTGGCGTTCCTCCCGCAGTTCGTGAACCCCGGCGCCGGCTCGCCGGCGCTGCAGATCGTCGTGTTCGGCCTGACGCTGCTGCTCCTGGGGTTCGCCTCCGACATCGTGTACGCCCTCACCGCCGGCACCCTCGGCGCCCACCTGACCAGGGCCGCCAAGGTGATGCGGTACGTCAGCGGCGTCGTCTACCTGGGGCTCGGCGTGGCCATGGCGTTCGCCGGGAGAAAATGACCTATGGCGCCGAGGAAGCAGCAGGAGATCTTCGACGCGACGCTGTGGATGGTCGCGGAGAAGGGCTATGACGGGCTGACGGTCGAGGGGGTCGCCGAGCGGTCCGGGGTCAACAAGACGACGATCTACCGGTGGTGGCCGTCGAAGGCGGCGCTGCTCGGGGCCGCGCTGGTCGAGTCCGACGTGCTGGCGTTCGAGCCGCCGGACACCGGGTCGTTCCGGAGTGACCTGGTGGCGCTGGTCGAGCAGGTCGAGCGGCTGCTCACCGAGCCGCCCGGCAGCGACATCGCGGTCGCGGCGCTGGCCGCCGCCGTGCGCCATCCCGAGCTCGACGCCCGCCGGTTCTTCGCCGACCGGTTCGCGCGGGAGCGTGTGGTGTTCGAGCGGGCGGTGCGGCGGGGTGAGCTGAGCGGGTCGGCCGATCCGTTGCTGATCATGGATCTGCTGGCGGGGGCCGTGTGGATGCGCACGGTCCTCCGCGGGATGCCCCTGCCTGACGGCTTCGCGAAGAAGGCCGTCTCAGCCCTGCTCGACGCCTTCTGAGCGGGCACGCCGGAACTGAGCGAACCCGCCGGAGCGGGCACGTCGGGGCTGAGCTGGGTCCGGGCGGTTCGAGCGGGTTTGAGAGGGGCTCGGGCGAGGTTGTGCGGGGTTGGAACGGGTTTGTGAAAGGGCGGGGTCAGCCGGCAGCGGCGAGGGCGGCCGGGATGCGGTCGAGCACCGGGTGCGGCACCAGGCCGTAGGCGTAGAAGTCGACCGCCAGCGCGCCCGCCGCCTTCGCCCCCCTGGCCTTGGACACCAGGCGGTCGGTCGAGTCGCTGTCTGGGTAGCCGGGCCGCAGCACCGCCCGCACCTCGCGGTCCTTGCCCACCGACCGCAGGTACGCGCCCACGTCGTCGGCCACCCGCGCCGCGTCCCGCGCGTACGCCAGCACGCCGAAGGCGGGCACCAGGTCGCCCAGCGCCACCAGGTCCACGCCGAGCTGCCAGGCGTCGTGGGCGGCCAGGCCCGGGGTCGGCAGGCCGTCCCGGTAGCCCTTCACCGCGCCGGTCGAGTCGACGAAGACCAGCCTGGAGCCCTCTTCGGCGACCGCCGACGACACCTCGGAGACGAGCGTGGTGACGGTCTCGGAGCGCGCCCGCGCGTACGCCACCACCTCGGGCCCGGCGTAGGCGGTGAGCGCCGCCCTGGTCACCTCGCCCTGCGCGGCCGGGTCGCCGTCGAAGACGCCGCCCACGATCCGCGCGCACTCCTCACGCGCCACCTCGGCGTTCACGCCCAGGTCGGTGGCCCGGCGCATGCAGTAGTCGCAGAAGCAGAGCCCGAACAGGTACGTGTCCATGGGCCCGAGCTGCACGAAGGAGCGCTGCGGCTCGACCGGCGTGAAGTGCAGCGCCTCGGCGACCACGCTGTCGACGCCCAGCCTGGCCACCGCCCTGGCCAGCGCGACGGAGTACTCGCGCACGTCGGGATGGGCCGGGCACAGGTCGATCAGCGAGCCGCGGTCGCCGAAGCAGTCGCGGACGGTCACGTCGGGGTGCTCGTTGCCGAGTGTGGCGTTGCGCAGGAAGACCGTCCAGCCGTGGAGCTTCAGGCCGCGTCCGGCGCACGCCTCGCGCAGCCCGTCGAGGGCGTGGACGTGGCCGGGCACGGGAGCGAGCCGGAGCCCGTCGAACAGCCCGGCCGGCGGGGTGAAGTGGGCGCCGTCGTGCCTGACGGTCAGCCTGGACAGTCCGTGCGGGGTGACGTCGCGCGCGGCGTGGTGGACGGCGCCGACCGTGACCCCGCCCACGCCGTACGCGCTGACCCTGTCGAGCACCCGCTCGACGCCCTCACCGTGCAGGTCCTCGGCGAAGACGTATACCGAACTGTCCACGTGCAGACCTTACGCGCTCTTGTGCGCGACGAAGTCGATCTCCACCAGGATGTTCATGAGCTGCGAGCCCACCGTCGTCCGCACCGGGTACGGCTGGGTGAAGTACGACTTGTACACCTCGTTGTAGGCGGCGAAGTCCTCCTTGACGTTCTGGAGGTGGACCGTCGACTTGATGACGTCGTCGAAGCCCAGGCCGTGGGCGGCGAGGATGGCCCCGAGGTTCTTCATGACCTGGTGGGTCTGGGTGGCGACGTCGTCGCCGACGATCTCGCCGGTGTGCGGGTCGAGCGGGCCCATCCCGGAGGTGTAGACGAAGTCGCCCACCACGAGCCCCTGGGAGTAGGCCCCGACCGGAGCGGCACCCTCGGTGGTCTTGAGCTCTTTCTTCACGAAATCTCCCTAGAAATCGGTGTGTATCGTGCCGACGACACGGTAGTCCCGGTCCACCAACGGCAGAACGCGCCACTTGTCGAACGCGGTGCACGGATGTGAGATCCCGAAGGCCAGCAGGTCGCCCGGCTTGAGCCCGTCGGCCCGTACGACGGTGTGCTGGTCCTGCATCTTCGCGATCGTGACGCCGTTCCGGCGCGGCACCGGCAGGCCCTCGTCGTAGGGCGCGTCGCGCTTGCCCATGCCCACGACCGCGAGGCCCGGCTCGGGCGTGGACAGCACGTGCGCCCACACCTCAAGGGCCGGTCGCAGCTCGCCCTCGATCCGGTTGAACGGCGTGCGCTCGCGGTAGTAGCCGTCGTCGTGGGTGACGTACGCGCCGCTGCGCAGCAGGATGCGGGCGTGCGTGGTGACCAGCTCGCGCCCGATCACGTCGAACCACTGGCTGCCGCCGATCGTCAGGATCGGGTTGCGGACGCGGACGTGCTCGACGGCCTCCTGAAGCCCTGCCAGGTAACGCCGGACCTCCTCCGCGCTCTTCAGCGCCCCCTCGTACCCGGCGACGCCGGCCAGCTCGACGCCGGGCGTCTCCTGCACGTAAGCGGCCACCTTCAGCAGCTCGTCGAGGGTGCGGCAGCCGGCTCGTCCGCCTTCGTGCCCGAGCTCCACGAGCACCCGGAACGGGCGGGTCGAGGCGTGCCGGGCGAGAATGTCCACCCCGGCCTCGGAGTCGACGAAGCTGAGGAACTCGAAGGCCGGGTCGCGGTCGAGCTCTCCGGCGGCCCATGTCAGCCCGGCGGAGTCGACGATCTGGTTGGCCACCATGATGCGGTCGCCGCCGTAGCCGCGGGCGATCCTGGCCTGCCGGGTCGTCGCGACCGTCAGCCCCCACGCGCCCGCTTCGAGCTGCATGGCGGAGATCTCCGGCGACATGTGGGTCTTGACGTGCGGAGCCAGCTCCATGCCGTGGTCGCGGGCGAACGCCGCCATCGTGGCCACGTTGTGCTCCAGCGCGTCGCGGTGCACGATCATCAGCGGAAAGCCGAGCTCGCCGTCGAGGACCGACTGCCCAAGGATTACCTGCACGACACCCCCTTTATCCGCGTCTGACCTTATCCCAGGCGGGATCAGCGTGATCGAAGTGCCCGTCCCGGATGGGCCCCGGTCAGCTCGCCCCCGGCCAGCACCCGTACGCCGGACACGAGCACGTCGTCGACGCCGTGCGCCGGGCTGCGCGGGTCGGCGTACGTCGCCCGGTCGGACACCGTGAGCGGGTCGAACACCACCAGGTCGGCGACGCACCCGCCGCGCACCAGCCCGCGCCGGTCGAGCCCGAACCGCCGGGCCGGGTGGGAGGCCAGGTGCACGACCGCCTGCTCCCACGTCCAGTCGCCCAGCTCGCGGACGTGCCGGCCGAGGAACCTGGCGAAGGCCCCGAACCCGCGCGGATGCGGATGACCGCCCACGTAGATGCCGTCGGAGCCGCCGGTGTGGGACGGATGGCGCAGGATCCGGCGTACCGACTCCTCACCCGCGGGGCCCTCGTCGGGACGCGCGGAGACGCACCCGGCCTCCAGCCGCGTCTCCACCAGCAGGTGGCGGCAGAACGCGGCGGGCGTCATGCCGGCCCGCGCGGCGGCGTCCGGCAGGGCGAGCCCCTCGGCCCATTCCAGGCCGGGCGCGTGGGAGACGGTCAGCCGGGGGTAGACGTCGCCGAGCCCGGCCCACCAGTCGTCCAGCTTCGGCGAGGTGATCATCTCCAGCGCCGCGTCGGTCTCGGCGCCCGGCACGGACGGCGGCAGCACCACCATGGCCAGGATCGTGCTGCCGCGCAGGTAGGGGTAGGTGTCGAAGGTGAGGTCGACGCCCTCGTCGTGGGCCCTGCCGACCAGCGGCAGCAGCACGTCGGCCGGCCCGTGCAGATGGGAGACGTGCACGGCTGCGCCGGAACGCCCGGCGATGTCCACGACCTCCGCCATGCCGACCCCGGCGTTCACGCCGTAGGCCCGCATGTGGGTGACGTACGGCAGGCCGCCGAGCGGCGCGCACAGGGCGGCCAGCTCCGCGGCGTCGGCGTAGCGGCCCGGCAGGTACTCCAGCCCGCTGGACAGCCCGACCGCGCCCTCGGACAGGCCGCGCTCGACCCGCTCGACCATCGCGGCCAGCTCCGCCCGCGAGGCCTGCTCCGGCGAGGCCCCCAGGACGTCGTAGCGGATCGTGCCGTGCGGCAGCAGGTAGGCCGTGTTCAGCGCCACCGCGCGGTCGTAGCCGTCGAGCAGCTCGGCCACGCTCAGCGGGCCCTCGTGCAGGGCGCCGTTGACGGCGGCGAAGTAGCGGGAGGCGTAGGCGACGGTCTCGGCCGACCCCGGCGCGAAGGACAGACCATCCTGTCCCAGGACGAACGTGGTCACCCCCTGCCGCAGCGCCGCGAGCTGCACGGCCGGGTCGAACACGGCGGCGTCGCCGTGGGCGTGGCAGTCGACGAAGCCGGGCGCGACGAACCGCCCGGTCGCGTCGATCACCGTCTCCGCCTGCCCGCCGTCCAGCCTGCCGACCGCCGCGACCTCGTCGCCCGCGATCCCCACATCCGCCCGGTACGGCGGCGCGCCCGTGCCGTCGAGCACCCGGCCGCCGCTGATGACTACGTCGAACCTCACACCAAGATTCAATCAGAGCCGCGCGAGGACGCCGATGGGCACGGTGACCAGCGGTCGACGGGCCGCTCGGCCAGCAGGTCCCTGGCCCGGGCGCGGGCGAGGTTCCAGCCGTTCCACGGGTCGGCGCGGTCGAGCCCGTTGGCGCGCACCACGTCGGCGAGCACGCAACTGCGCTGCGGCTCGGGCAGCCGGTCGAGCGCGGGCACGGCCTCCGCGCCGAGGTCACCCAGGTAGTCGGAGTCCATGTTGGTCACGCCGCGCACCTCGACCTGGGTCTGCGCGACCTGGAGGTCAGGGTTCACCAGCGAGAACACGCCCAGGCCGAGCCCGGTGACCAGGACGACCGTGCGCGGCAGCCAGCCGGAGCCGCGGCCCGCCAGGCGTACCGCGCCGGCCAGCAGCACGAGCGCGAACAACGCGCCCAGCCACCACACGGTCGCCTGGACGGAGATCCGCAACCGTGACAGGCCGTAGGCGTCGGTGTAGAGGTTCATCCGGTGCAGGGCCGAGGCCAGCACCACCATGGTCAGGCCGCACAGCACGCCGAGCACGACCGCCAGCAGCCAGCGCTCGCCGCGCTCGGTCCGCAGCAGCCCCCCGGCCACCGCGACGATGCCGAGCACGAACACGCTGACCACCACGAGCTGGAAGAACCCCTGCCTGGCGTACTCGGCGTAGGTCAGGCCGGCCGTCCGCAGCACCCAGTCGGCGCCGCCGAACAGCGCCCTGATCTGGACCGCCACGAACGCCGAGAACAGCAGGTTCACCGAGACCAGCGGCACCAGCCACACGCTCCTGCTCACGCCGAACTTGTGCGCGGGACCGACCGGGTCGATCACCGGCCGCAGCGCGACCAGCACCGTGGCGGCCAGCAGCACGGCGACGAACCCGAAGACGAAGATCCGCGAAGGCACCGAGTCGGCCCAGGCCGGGGTGCTGGTCAGGCGCTCGACGTACGCGGCGAACACCGCGTCGGCCGAGGCGAACAGCAGCCCGAACACCAGCACCAGCACGACCGTGATGCCGAGCCCCGCGAGCACCGGCATGATCCGCCGCCTGGCGGTCAGCTTCCTGATCGGCCCGGCGAGGAACCACGGCACCGGACCGAGCGCGAGCACCACGGACACGCCGCCCCTGATCACGCCGAGCCATCCCGCCCCCGCGCCGGACACCGCCAGCGCGCCCAGCCCGGCCCCCGCCACGAGCAGGATCGCGACCAGCCAGTCCGCGTCGCGCACGGCCGCCATGGAGATCAGCCAGTACGCCGTCACCCCGAACGCCAGCGTCCAGGGGGTCATCCTGCGCAGCACGGCCGGCAGCGCCGCCGCGCCGAGCACCATGGCCACGAGCACGATGCCCAGCCCCACCTGCGCCTCGGGCAGCGCCACGGCGGCGAACACGCCCGCGCCCGCGGCGGCCGGCAGCAGCCAGCGTGGCGCGACGGGCAGCTCGGGCCTGGGGAAGAGCGGCGGCGGCACGTACGCCGGCCCGCCCCCGCCCGGCCCCCGCCCCGCCACCTGGTACGCGGCCTGGTACGCCGCCGCCCTGCGCCCCGCCCCCGCGCCCAGCGCCATTCCGAGCGCGCCGCCCAGCGCGGTCACCATGACCAGCGTGACGAGCGCGAGGCCGTCGCCGACGGTCACCGAGGCCAGCACGGCCGCGAACAGCCCGCCCAGGAAGCCGACCACGACCCCGAGCACCCCGCCCCCGACCATCCTGGCGAGCCCCCCGCTCCCCGCCTGGGTAACGGGCGGAACCGGGGCCCCCGCGGGCATCCCCGCCCCGGCCCCCACGGGCGCGCCGACCCCCGGCGCCATCGCCCCGGCCCCCACAAGCGTGCCGCCCCCCGCTGCCGTCGCCCCGGTCCCCACGAGGGTGCCGGCCCCCGCTGCCGTCGCCCCGGTCCCCACGAGGGTGCCGGCCCCTGGTGCCGTCGCGTCCGGGGGGAGCGGCGCCGGGTCCCCGGCGGCGCCCGGTCCGGCGGGCGGCTGCGGGCCCGCCCTGCCCGGGGTCGCCGTGCCAGGGCCCGCCGTGCCAAGGGACGCGGGGGGCGGAGGCGGGCCGTCCTCGGCCGCGGGGAGCGCGTCGCCCAGGGGAGGCGAGTCCGCCGGACGGCCCTCGTGCACCCTGTTCGCCCCCTTGTCGAACGGTGTCTCCGTCATCGTCGTCCTTCCTGGTAAGTCGACGACCATGCGGCACCCCGCGCAGTCGTCGATGCGGATCGACCCCCCGTGCAGCTCCACGACCTCCTTGACGATCGCCAGCCCCAGCCCCGCGCCCCCGGAGTCGGCCGCCCGCCCCGCGTCCAGCCGGGAGAACCGTTCGAACACCCGTCCCCTGGCCGCCTCCGGGATGCCCGGCCCCTGGTCGGCCACCACCATCCGCGCCCCGTCCCGCCCGGCCGAGCACGTCACCGTCACCACGCCCCCGGAAGGGCTGTGCCGTACGGCGTTGTCCAGCAGGTTCGCCAGCACCTGCGCCAGCAGGTCGGGATCGGCCCGCACCACCGGCCCGCCGGGCGCCGACGCCGTGATCGTGACGTCCTCGCGCGCCAGCGACGCCTCCCGCACGGCCTGCTCGACCAGCGGCGCCAGCTCGACGACCTCGGGCTCGATCAGCCGTACGCCCGAGTCGAGCCTGGACAGGTCGAGGAGCTGGGCGACCAGGCGGCCGAGCCGTTCGGTCTGGGCGAGCGCGGTCCTCATGGTGACCGGGTCGGGCGCGGAGACGCCGTCCACGACGTTCTCCAGCACCGCGCGCAGGCCGGTGATGGGGGTGCGCAGCTCGTGGCTGACGTTCGCGACGAGCTCGCGCCGCTGCCGGTCCACCGCGCCGAGGTCGGCGGCCATCGCGTTGAACGCCCTGGCCAGCTCGCCCACCTCGTCCCGCGAGGTGGCGCTGACCCGCAGGCCGTAGCTGCCCTTGGCGATGGTCTGGGCGGCCCTGGCCATCTGGCGCAGCGGCTTGGTCATGCCCATGGCCAGCACCTGGACCATGATCAACGCGAGGATGACCGCGACCACGATGCGGACGTCCCGGGTGAACCCGGCGTTGAGCCCCACCTCGTTCACCACGAACGCGGTGCCCACCGCCAGCACGATGACGATGCCGAGCTTGACCTTGATGCGGCCGAGGAAGTCGAGCGGCCTCATTGCCGGACCAGGGCGTAGCCCACACCGTGGACGGTGCGCACCACGTCGGAGCCCAGCTTGCGGCGCAGCGCGCGGACGTGGCTGTCCACGGTCCTGGTCGCGGCGGCCTCGGAGAAGCCCCACACGTCCGACAGCAGCCGGTCGCGCTCGAAGACCTGCCCGGGGCGCTCGGCCAGCCGTCGCAGCAGGTCGAACTCGGTCCTGGTGAGCTGGGCCTCGACCCCCCGGACGAACACCCGGCGCGCGGCCGTGTCGATCTCCACCTCGCCCACCCTGATCACCGTGTCCTCGACCGCGAGCTGGGCGGCCCGCTCGACCCGGCGCAGCAGCGCGTGGATCCTGGCCACCAGCTCGCGCATGCTGAACGGCTTGGCCAGGTAGTCGTCGGCCCCCACCCCCAGCCCGACCAGCACGTCGGTCTCCTCGCCGAGCGCGGTCAGCATGAGGACGGGCACCGGGCGCGCCGCCTGCATCCTGCGGCACACCTCCAGCCCGTCCAGACCGGGCAACAGCCGGTCGAGGATCACCAGGTCGGGCTCCGCCTTCCCGTACTGGACCAGGGCGTCGTGCCCGTCGCCCGCCACCCGGACGTCGAAGCCCTCGGCGGCCAGCCTGTTCCGTACGGCCAGGGCGATCGTCACATCGTCCTCGACCACGAGGACGCGCCGCTGCTCTGCCACGTACGAAAGAGTAGAAGTGCGCTGTGCAGACGACACTCCATAATTTGTGCACATCTGGTGCAGACTTGGCCGGTGAACACCGCTGGCTACCTCAGCCGTCTGGGCCTGTCCCGCCTGATCGACGCCCCCGCGAGCGCCGAGGGCCTGCGCGCGCTCCACGTCGCGCACGTCGAGAGGGTCGCCTACGAGGCGCTGGAGATCTGGCTGAACCGTCCCACCTCCCTTGATCCCGTCGAGTCCGCCGAGCGCATCATCGGGGGGCGCGGCGGCTACTGCTACCACCTGAACGGCGCCTTCTCCGAGCTGATCAGGAACCTCGGCTACGACGTCACCAGGCACGTCGGCGGCGTGCAGAACCCCGGCAGCGAGCCCGGCGTCACCGGCAACCACCTGGTGCTGACCGTGCGCGGCCTGCCGAGCGAGGACAACCCGGGCGGCGAGTGGCTGGCCGACCTCGGGCTCGGGGACGGCCTGCACGAGCCGCTGCCGCTGGTCGCGGGCGCGTACCGGCAGGGGCCGTTCACCTACGCCCTGCGGCCGTCGGAGGTCGCGCCCGGCGGGTGGCGGTTCGACCACGATCCGAGTGGTTCGTTCGTGGGCATGGATTTCGAGCGGACCTCCACAGACATGTCCGCCTTCGCTGATATGCACAACCATTTGTCGACGTCACCGTCGTCGGGGTTCGTGCGCACGGCCGTCGTCCAACGGCGGGACGCCTCCGGTGTGGACTCGCTGCGCGGGCTCGTCCTGTCCCGCGTCGGCGCCGGCAGCCACTCGATCACCCTGGACACGGCGCGCGACTACTACGCCGCGCTCGCCGACGTGTTCCGGCTGACCTTCGACGACCTGGGCACCCACGACGCCGAAGGGCTCTGGAGCAGGCTGAACGACGCCCACGAGGCGTGGCTGACCGGCCGGACCGCGTGATGGCCGGGCAGTGCGGGCGAGCGCTATCGTGCACTCGACATGGCTGAGACCAGGAAGCTCGCCGGGCGCTATCGGCTGCTCAACCCCCTGGGCGCGGGGTCCGTACGGCTGGCCTTCGACGAGACGGAACACCGCGACGTCGCGGTCAGGGAGCTGCGCATCCCGCCCGAGCTCCGCGAGTCCGCCCTGCACGAGGCGCGCAGGGCCGCCGGGCTGCGGCACGCCTCCATCGCCCGGGTGCTCGGCGTGCTGGTCGAGGACCGGGTGCCGTGGCTGGTCATGGAGTTCGTCTCGGGCGTGTCCCTGGAGCAGGCCGTACGCGGGCGGCAGCCGCTGCCCGTCGTCCAGGTGGCCAGGATGGGCGTCTGCGTGTTGTCGGCGCTGGACGCCGCGCACGCGGCCGGGATCGTCCATGGGCAGGTCAGCCCCGGGAACGTGCTGCTGACCAGCACCGGAAGGGCGGTGCTCACCGGGTTCGGGGTGCCGAGCCTGAGCATGCGGCCCTCGGCCGACCTGTGGTCGCTGGCGGCCACGCTGCACTTCGCCGTGGAGGGCCGCCCGCCCGGCCAGGTGCCCGCCGAGGGCGCCGACCCGCTCAGGTCGCTGATCCGGGCCATGTTGCATCCCGCCGGATCGCCGCCGGTGGAGGTGGTCCGCGAGACGCTGGAGCGGCTGGCCGTGGACCAGCCGCTCGACCAGGTCGTCCACGCCCTTGGACCGCTCCCGCCCGCCGAGGTGGCCGAGATCGGGCTCGCCGTGCTCGACCAGCTCCAGGCCAGGGGCGGCCACCACGGGGCGGTGCAGCCGGGCGGCATCCTCATCTCCGACCAGGGGCGGGCCACGCTGGTCCCGCCGCTGCGGTCGGCCACCGTCCCGGCGTACACGGCTCCGGAGGGGGGCGCGGGCCCGGCCGCCGACCTGTGGTCCCTGGGCGCGACGCTCTTCATGGCCGTGGAAGGTGTGCCGCCCGCGCCGGGGGCGTCGCTGGCGCGGGCGGGGGCGCTGGCTCCCGTCCTGGTCCGCCTCCTGTCCGGCGTCCCGGCCGACCGTCCCACCCCCGAGGCCCTCCGTCAGCAGCTCCTCGCGGTCATGGGCCCGCGCCGATGACCGGCGCGACCGTCCTGCCGCGTCAGGCCGAGGCCGGAGCCGCCGGGCGGGGCGCCGGCCGGTGGTGGCCCGCCGGGCCCGCGCTCGTCGCCGCGGTGGCCGGGTTCTGGGGGCTTCCGGTGCCGTCGCTGTGGCGGGACGAGTCGGTCAGCACGCTGGTCGCGCGCATGTCTTTCGACGAGCTGCGCCGCTTCCTCGCCGACCTCGACGCCGTCCACGCCCTCTACTACCTCCTCCTGCGGCCCTTCGCCGCCCTTCCCTGGCCGCCGGAGATCGCCGTCCGCCTGCCCTCGGTGCTCGCCTTCGTGGCCGCCGCCTACGGGGTCGCGGCCCTGGGCCGCCGCCTGGCCGGCACCGCCGCCGGTCTGTACGCCGGTCTCCTGTACGCCCTCACCCCCATGGCCGCCCGGTACGCCCAGGAGGCCCGCTCGTACGCCCTGGTGAGCGCGGTCGCCGTGCTGGCGACGTGGCTGCTGGTCAGGCTGCTCGACCGTCCCGGCCGGGCCGCCCTCGTGGCCTACGGCGCGAGCGTGGCCCTGCTCGGCTGGCTGCACCTGTACGCGCTGCTCCTCGTCCCCGCCCACCTGCTCACCGCCTGGTTGCCGGTGCTCCGCCGCACGCTCGCCGCGAACCCGGCGCCCGCCGTCGTGCGCTCGCTGGTCGCCGTGGCGGCGGCGGGGGTGGCGCTCGTCCCGCTCCTCGCCCTGGCCGCCGGTCAGCGGGACGCCCAGGTGTTCTGGCTCAGGTCACCGGGCTGGGCCGAGCTGGCCGCCTTCCCCGGCGAGGTCGCGGGGGCGGGCGCGGCCGTGCTGTTCGCCGCCGCCCTGTGGGGGGCCGTACGCGCCCCGGCGGTGGCGGTGTGGGCGGCGTCGCCGGTGGCGCTCTCGTTCGCGATCTCCCAGGTCCAGCCGGTCTACCATCCGCGTTACGTGCTCTTCGCGGTCCCGCTGCTCGCTCTGCCGGCCGGGATCGGCCTGGCCGGGGTGCGGTGGCGTCCCGTGGCGGTCGCCGCGCTGGCCCTGTACGCCGTGCTCGTCCTGCCCGCGCAGGTGGCGATGAGGCAGCCCGCCGCCCGTCCCGACGACCTGCGCACGCTGGCCGCCACGCTGGCCGCGGAGGAGCGTCCGGGGGACCGGGTGTTGTTCGTGCCGCAGCGCTTCCGGCTGTTCGTGGCCGTGTACGGCACCCCGTACGACCGCCTGACGGACCTCACCCGCGCACCCGGCGCGCCCGGCCCGCGGACGGCCGACGAACTGGACGCGGCGCTGAAGGGCGTCGACCGGGTCTGGCTCATCTCCCCCAGGATCGGGACGAAGTACGCCGACGACGAGCGCTACCGCACCCTGAAAAGAACGCTCGTACCAGGACAGACACGCACGTACGGCTCGATCCACCTGACCCTCTGGTCCCGCAACAATTGAGATACATCGCGTCCTGGAACCCAGGGCACGGGTCCGCTCGTTGGAAGGGCGACGCAGAATGTGGGAGAGGCGGGGCACGGGCTCCGCGTTCGGAGGAAGCCAGGGATGTCGCCAGTTCAGAAGTACGTCATCGGCGCAGGCGCCGCGGTTCTGCTCTCGCTGATCTTCTTGCCGGGCTGGATCACGCTGCTGGTGGTCCTCGGCGCGGTCGCGGCGCCGGTGGTCGGCTACCTCATGCTCGACCCGTCGCAGCGCGAGCGGCTCAAGCGGGCCCGCAGGCGCGGGATCGGCGGCTGAGGCCCGCGAGCCGCGGCGGGGGCCGTCGTCAGGCCCTCGCCGCGCTCAGCTCGGTGCGCACCCGGCTGTGCACCCGGCGCTCCACGTAGAACGACAGGAACGGGATCGTGCCGCCGAGCATGACCCCGAGCATGTAGGGCCAGCTCCAGCGCGCCTTCATGCCCAGGTTCATCACGGTGATGAGGTAGATCATGTAGAGGCCGCCGTGGATGGGCGCGATGATCTTGGACATCTCCGCGGCGCCGAAGCCGTAGCGCAGCACCATGGCGACGCACAGGATGAGCAGCATGACGCCGACCACGTAGGCGAGCACCCGGAAGGGCTTGAGAGCCGATTCCACCGTTAACCTTCCAGAACCATCTCGGGGGACTTGTCGCGGTCCCGATCCGCCCGTACGGCGTCGCGTACGAAGTGGAACCACATGAAGACGGCGAATCCAGCGAAGATCCACCAGTTTGCGGCATATGCCAGATTACGCCAGGTCAGTGTGCCACCGACCTCCGGCGGCCGGATCTTCACCTGCCCGAGCGAGCCGGACGGCGGCTGCGCCACCATGAAGCCGGTCCGCAGCTTCTGGCCGGTCCACAGGTTGATCAGCTCTCCGGTGGACACCGTCTGGACCTGACCAGGAGGCAGCCCCTCCACCCGCCGCTGGACGCTGTCGGTGCCCTGCTGGCCGCGCAGCCGCCCGATCACCGCGACCCGGCCCTCGGGCACGACGGAAACGCCCGGGTCGTCCGCCTTGGCCGCCCAGCCGCGCACGACCGGCATCAGCGTGCCGTCGTCGAGCCTGATCGGGGTGAGCACCCAGTAGCCGTGGTCGCGCGAGACGTTGCCACCGGGGGCGTCGACGTCGGGGCGACGGTCGGCGACCAGGAGCTGGCGCGCGGCCTCGTACGTGCCCTCAGCCGTGACCCTGCGGCCGACGGCCTCGCCCTCCATCTGCCCGCCCACGGGAGCCAGCGTGGCGACCCCCACGGGGGCCGGGTCGACGGCGGCGTGCGGCCTGCCGGAGTCCTGGAACACACCGAGCTGCCAGCGGCCGAGCAGGATGAACGCGATCAGGACCCCGATCGTCAGCAGATGCAGCCCCACGACGCGGGGTGAGAGCAGGGTCCGGAGCATGACTCAAAGCTATCCGCCGGGTGGAGTGGTCCCCCCATCAGCCCATGCCTATAGATAGTGGCAAAGGGTGCAAATGGACCCTGTCATCACGCTAGGCTGCTGGCCATGTCTGACCAGCATATCGACCCGGCGGGCAACACCCAGCAGTTCCGCGCCTTCGCGCAGCGCCAGGAGCAGGAAGCCGAGGCGGCTCCCAAGAAGTCGCCGCTGCTGCCGATCCTGGCGGTCGCCGTGGTGATCGTGATCATCGGCGTCGCCGCCTTCCTGCTGCTCCGCTAGCACACAACCCCATACGGACCACCCACCCGCCCCGACGCCGTGGCGGGTCTTCGTCGTTTCCGCACAGTCGTTTCCGCACAGGCCGGGCGTACCGCCTCCCTGGACCGGCGGTGGCCGGCCGACTACATTGGACGATACGTCCAATACATCGGACCGCGCTGGTCGCGGTCGTCGTGGAGGTTCAGTGGCCGAGCCAGGATTGGTGATCGTCGGCACCGGCTTCGCCGGGATCGGCATGGCGATCAAGCTCAAGGAGGCGGGCTACCACGACTTCGTGATCCTGGAGAAGGCCGCCTACCTCGGGGGCACCTGGCGGGACAACACCTACCCCGGGTGCGCGTGCGACGTGCCGTCGCACATGTACTCCTACTCGTACGAGCTGAATCCCGGATGGTCGCGGATGTTCGCCCCGCAGGCCGAGATCTGGGACTACCTGCGCACGTGCGCGGACAAGTACGGAGTAACGCCCCACATCCGCTACAACAAGCACGTCACGGCCCTGGAGTACGACGACGACCACCGAGGCTGGTCGGTCACCACGGACGACGGCGCCACCATCCGGACGAACGCGGTCGTCTCCGGCATCGGCGCCCTCCATATCCCGAAATTTCCGGCAATTGTGGGGAGGGAGTCCTTCGCCGGCCCCTCCTTCCACTCCGCCGAATGGGACCACTCGGTCGATCTCACCGGCAAGCGCGTCGCGGTCATCGGCACCGGCGCCTCCGCCGTGCAGTTCGTCCCCCGGATCGCCCCACAGGCGCGCGAGCTGACCGTCTTCCAGCGCACGCCGCCGTGGATCCACCCCAAGCCCGACCTCACCTTCTCCCCCGCCGCCCGGCGCGTCCTGCGCCTGCCCGGCATGGCCCGGGCCCTGCGCGGCGGCATCTACTGGGCGCTGGAGAGCCGGGCGCTCGGCTTCGCGGTGCACCCGCGCCTGATGAAGCCGCACGAGTCGCTGGCGCTCAGGCACCTGGCCGCCCAGGTGCCCGATCCGGACCTGCGCAGGAAGCTGACGCCCGACTACACGATCGGCTGCAAGCGCCTGCTCGTCTCCAGCGACTACTATCCGGCCCTGACCAGGCCCGACGTCACCCTCGTCACCGACGGCATCGCCGAGATCCGGCCCCGCTCGATCGTGACCACGACCGGCGAGGAGCACGAGGTGGACGTGATCGTCTACGGCACCGGCTTCAAGGTCGTGGACGCCCTCCAGACCCAGCGCATCACCGGCCGGAACGGCCTGAAGCTCCAGGACGCCTGGCAGGACGGCATCGAGGCCTACCTCGGCATCACGGCCTCCGGCTTCCCCAACCTGTTCTTCCTGCTCGGCCCGAACACCGGCCTCGGCCACCACTCGGTCGTCTTCATGATCGAGTCGCAGGTGCGCCACGTCGTCGAGTGCCTGCGCCTGCTGTCCAGGACCGGGGCCAGGGCGGTGGACGTCAGGAAGGACGTCCAGGACGCCTTCAACCGCCGGCTGCGCGCCCGCCTGGACCCGCTCGTGTGGAACGCGGGCGGCTGCACCTCCTGGTACCTGGACGAGCACGGAGTGAACCGGACGATCTGGCCGGGCTTCACCTTCGAGTACTGGGCCCGTACGCGGAAGGTGCGCCCGGCGGCGTACGAGCTCATCTACTGAGGACGGCGGGTCACCTGCGGCCCAGCGCCTTGAGCTGGACGGGGGTGAGGGCGGAGACGTTCTGGTCCACCGGCGCGTCGGCGTACTGGTGGATGGTCCAGGTCTTCCAGTCGGCGGGGGCGGCCACCTGGCCGGGGCCCTGGCCGTAGCGGGCCACCCACAGCGGGTACTGCTGCAGGCCGTGGCCGTACTCGTCGGCGAAGTTCCAGCCGCTGTAGAACAGCGGCGTGATGCCCGTCCTGGCCTGGACGTGCGCCAGCCACTTCTTGGCCCAGGCGTTGACCGCGGTCACGGACTGGCCGTCGGCGGTCTCCAGGTCGAGCGCGAGCAGGTCGCCCTTGGCGGCCGGCTGCCGGTTCACCACGGACAGGAAGTGGTCGGCCTCGGCGACCGGGTCGTTGGACGGGTGCCCGTAGTGGTAGGCGCCCCGCACCTTGCCCTTCGTGCCCAGGTCGGCCCAGTGGCGGGCGAAGGAGGCGTCCACGTGGGTGGCGCCCTCGGTGGCCTTGACGATGCCGAACGAGGCGCCGCTGGCGGCCCAGTCGTGGTCCGGCTGGTAGCTGGAGACGTCCTGGCCGTAGGTGAGGCCGTCGGCGTGGGCCGGGGCGGACGTCAGGCCGAGGGCCGACACGGCGGCGGTGGCGGCCAGCAGGGCGCTCGCGTACAGCTTCTTGGCGTTCACAGGGTTCCTCCTGAGGGCAGGCCGGGGCAGCCCACGGGTGTCTCTCGGGATCCGGCTCGAACGACGGCGGCTGAATGAGGGTGCGGCCGGCGGATTCCGCTCGGCGGCACGGCGCCACGACCCGTCGCGATGCCCGTTACAACCCTGTGACCTGCGCAAACATTCCCTCATGCGGCAGTCAAGCCGTGACCTCGGTCACCCCGCGAGGGCGGCGGCCCGCCGGGGGCCGCCGCCGTGCGCGCTCAGCGCGGGTTTCAGCGCGGGTCGAGCACCAGGGCGCTGCCGCCGCCCCGCCGTACGGGCTCGGCGACGGCCTGGACGAGGCCGTGGCCGCGCAGTTCCAGGGCCGTGGCCGCGCCGATCTCGGGGTTCAGCACGAAGCTGTGCCCCTTGGCCTCCAGCTCGGTCCGGTACTTGTCGAGGAACGCCTGCTCGGCCTGCGTCTGGGCGGTGTTGCGTTGGGTGGCCCGCGGCGCGGCGAGCGCGTCGGGCAGGCTCATGCCGAACTCGTACCGGTTGACCAGGATCTGCAGCACGGTCGTGATGATCGTCGAGCCGCCCGGCGAGCCGGCGGCCAGCACCGGCCTGCCGTGGTCGAACACCAGCGTCGGCGCCATCGACGAGCGCGGCCGCTTGCCGGGGCCGGGCAGGTTGGGGTCGCCGGGGGCGGGGCCGAAGGTGAAGTCGGTCAGCTCGTTGTTGAGCAGCACGCCGCGGCCCGGCACCACGATGCCGTTGCCGCCGGTCGACTCGATGGTGAGGTTGTAGGCGACCACGTTGCCCCAGCGGTCGGCGACGACCAGGTGCGTGGTCTCCGGCCCCTCGTCCGCGATCGGGGTCGCGCTGCCGGTCGGGGTGGCGCAGGCGCCGTACGTGCCGTCGGGGCTGCCGGGGGCGGCCGGGCTGCTCAGGGCCCGGTCGCCGATCAGGCAGGCCCGCTCCTTGGCGAAGCCGTCGGACAGCAGCTCGCGCAGCGGCACGCCGGGCAGGTCGCCGACGTAGGCGTTGCGGTCGGCGAAGGACAGCCTGGACGCCTCCAGGTACTCGTGCAGGCCCACCTTGGGCAGGGCTTCGAGGATGTTGAGCGCCTCGCCGACGGTCGAGCCGCCCGAGGACGGCGGCGCCATGCCGTACACGTCCATGCCGTTGTAGGAGATCTTGGTGGGCTCGCGCAGGAGGGCGCGGTAGTCCCGCAGGTCCGACAGCTCCATCAGGCCGGGCCGCACGTTGCGGGTGTTGCCGGGGGTGACCGGCGGCTTCTTGACGGTGGCCACGACCTCCTGGCCGAGCCGGCCGCCGTACAGCCAGCCGGGGCCGCGCCGGGCCAGTTCCCGGTAGGTGTTCGCCAGCTCCGGGTTCCTGAACACCGAGCCGACCGGCGGCGGCGCGCCGTTCGGGAGGTAGAGCCGGGCCGTGGAGGCGATGTCCTTGAAGCGGTCGACGTTGGCGGCCGTCTGGTCGTGGAACGTCTGGTCCACGACGAAGCCACGGGAGGCCACCTCGATGGCCGGCTGGAGCGCCTGGCCGAGCGAGAGCGTGCCGAACCGGCGCAGGGCCAGGTCCCAGTGGGCCAGCGTGCCGGGCACGCCCGCCGACAGGCCGCTGGTGACGCCCTCGTCGAACGGGATGCCCTCGAAGCTGGTGGCGGTCATGGCGCGCGGGGCCGTCTCGCGGCCGTCGATGGTGAACACCTTGCGCTGCCTGGCGTCGTACAACACCATGAAGCCGCCGCCGGTCAGGCCGGCCGAGTACGGCTCGGTGACCCCGAGCACGGCTCCGGCGGCCACGGCCGCGTCGACGGCGTTGCCGCCGCGTCTCAGCACGGAGAGCGCGGCCTTGCTGGCGTCGAGGTCGACGGTGGCGACGGCGCCTCCGTACCCCTCGGCGACCGGGGACTTCTGCTGGGGGCCCGCGGACGCGGGCGCGGCGGGCAGGAGGGAGATGAGGACTGCTGCTGCGGAATAGATCACACGGCGCATGGTGTCCACCATGACCCAGCTACGCCCGTCGTGGTAGGGCCCCCTCGCACGAGGGGAGGATGTCCTGCCCTCCGCCGGTGGCCTAGCGTGGTGGGGTGCGCAGGAAGTCCGGTTTCGACCCTTATCTCGCCCTGATCGTGGCGGTCGCCCAGTTGGTGATCGCCCAAGGCGCGACGTGGGGCCAGCGTCTCCTCAGGGAGCAGCTCGACCCGTACGCGTACGCGTTGCTGCTGATCGGGCCGCTGGCCATCCTCTTCCGCAGGCGGTTCCCGCTGCTGACGGTCTCCGTCGCGCTCGCCGCGATGGACCTGTTCCTCATCGGCGGCTACGCCTACGGCCCCGCCTTCCTCAGCCCGGGCGTCCTGCTGTTCCTCCTGGTCACCGGGGGCAGACGGCTGATGGCCTGGACGATGGCGACCATGACGGTGACCTCGCTCCTCAGCTACGCCTGGTGGGTGGGCAACCGCGACCTGTTCCACAGCCTGTCGATCCTGGCCTTCATCCTGCTGTTCATGGTCGTGGCCGAGCTGGTCAGGATCGTCAGGGAACGCCGGGCCGAGCGCGAGCGCATCCTTGAGGAGGAGGCCCGGCGGCAGGCCAGCGAGGAGCGCCTGACCATGGCCCAGGAGCTGCACGACGTGCTCGCGCACAACATCTCGCTCATCCACGTGCAGGCCAGCACCGCGTTGCACCTCATCGACGCCAACCCCGAGCAGGCCCGCTCGGCCCTGGCCACGATCAAGACGGCGTCCAAGGAGGTGCTGGGCGAGATGCGCTCGGTGCTCAACGTGCTGCGCGAGGGCGCTCCGCGTTCCCCGACGGCCGGGCTCGACCGCCTCGACGACCTCGTCCAGCGTTCGGGGATGGAGGTCTCGCTCAGGCGGGTGGGCTCGCGGCCGCTGCCGCCGCAGGTCGAGCGGGCCGCGTACCGGATCGTGCAGGAGTCGCTCACCAACGCCGCCCGCCACGCGCCCGGCTCGCGGGTGACGGTGCGCCTGGAGTACGGCGCGGCGCAGCTCGTCATCGCGGTCGCCGACACGGGGGCGACGACCCCCGCCGTGCTGTCGGAGGAGGGCAGCGGCAACGGCATCCCCGGCATGCGCGAACGCGCCTCCGCCCTGGGCGGCACGCTCGTCGCCGGCCCGTCGGGCGACGGCTTCCAGGTCGAGGCCCGTCTGCCCCTACCCGAGGAGAACCCAACGTGATCAAGGTGTTGCTCGCCGACGACCAGGCGCTGGTCCGCGCGGGCTTCAAGGCGTTGCTGGACGCCCAGCCCGACATGACCGTGGTGGCCGAGGCGGCCGACGGCGCGGAGGCGGTGCGCCTGGCCGGCGAGCACGCCCCGGACGTCGTGCTGATGGACATCCGCATGCCCGGCACCGACGGCCTGACCGCCACCCGCCTGATGCCGCCCGGCCCGCACATCATCATCCTGACCACGTTCGAGCTGGACGAGTACGTCTTCGAGGCCCTGCGCGGCGGCGCGTCCGGCTTCCTGGTCAAGGACACCGAGCCGGCCGAGCTCATCCAGGCCGTACGGGTGGTGGCGGCGGGCGAGGCGCTGCTGTCGCCGAGCGTGACCCGGCGGCTGATCGCCGAGTACGCCTCGCGCGCCAAGGAACCGGTCGCCACGCAGGGCCTCGACCAGCTCACCGACCGCGAGCGCGAGGTGCTCTCCCTGGTCGGCACGGGCATGACCAACGACGAGATCGCCGCCAAGCTGTTCATGTCGCCGGCCACCGCCAAGACCCACGTCAGCCGGGCCATGATGAAGCTGCACGCCCGCGACCGCGCGCAGCTCGTGGTCATCGCCTACGAGTCGGGCCTGGTCAAGCCGGGGTGGCTCTGACGGCGGGCGGCTCCGCGCCGAACCACGCCCGCGCGGCCCCGGCCAGGCCGTCGGTGCCGGCCCAGGCCACGTACCCGTCGGGGCGGATCAGCAGCACGTCGGCGGGCGGCTCGGCGCACCGCGCCCTGACCACGTCGATCCAGCCGCCGCCGGGTGACGCCGGGCCGGTCTCGTCGCGGAGGTCGAGGAGCACCGGCCGCCCGGCGCGCATCAGTTCGGCCACCCGCCGCTCCCCTTCCGCCGTGCTCAGCCGCAGGTCGGGGACGAACCGGCCGACGAGCGGATGCGGGTGCTCCGGGCCGGGCGGATAGCGGGTGTCGGAGCCGTGCAGGATCGCGGCGAGGTGGCGCAGCGGCTGCTCGTGGGCGAACAGCTCGGCGAGCAGCCCGCGCAGGGCGTCGCCGTCCTCGCCGGGGGCCCGTTCCAGCGCCGCCTGGGCCCGGGTCTGCGCCAGCGCCCGCCCGGCCACCGGACGGCGTTCCTCCTCGTAGGTGTCCAGCAGGCCCTCGGGCACCCGTCCGAGCAGCACGGCGGCCAGCTTCCAGGCCAGGTTGACCGCCTCCGTCATGCCGACGTTGAGCGCCGTCCCGCCCGCCGGGAACAGGTGGGCGGCGTCCCCGGCCAGGAACACCCGGCCGGCCCGATAGCGGTCGGCGAGCCGGGCCTGCGCGACCGTGCCGGACAGCCAGAGCGGCTCCCCGAGCGGCAGGTCCCGCCCGATCACGCGGCGCACGGCGGCGCGGAAGTCCTCCGGCGTGACCGGGCCCTCGGGCGCCGCGCCGCGCTCGCGCACGCCCGCGACGAGCACGCCGGGCCGGAGCGAGGTGAGCAGCAGGCGGCCGGCGGGGGTGCGGTTCCATCCCGGTCCCAGGCCCTCGGCCCGCGGCGCCTCGAACGGGCCCTGCCCGTCCCAGGCGAAGTGGCCGAGCCGCAGCACCTCGTCGTCGGTGGTGCCGGGGAAGCCGATGCCCGTCAGCGCGCGCACGGTGCTGTGCCCGCCGTCGCAGCCCACCGCGTAGCGGGCGCGGGCCCGGCCGGTGGACAGCTCCAGCGTGACGCCCTCCTCGTCCTGGACGAGCCCGAGCACCTCGTGGCCCCGCCTGATCTCGGCTCCGAGCTGTCCGGCCCGCTCGGCCAGCAGCCGTTCCAGCCGCGGCTGCTGGATCAGCAGCAGCCGCAGCGGCATGTCGTCGTGCCCGGCGAACCGCAGCGGCACCTGCCCGAACGGGAACCCCGGCGCGGGGCCCGCGAAGCCGCTGCCCTCGGAGAGGGGGCCGAGCAGGCCGCGGTGGTCGAGCAGCTCGACGATCTGGCCCGCGAGCCCGTTCGCCTTGGGCAGTTCGCTCGGTTCAGGGCGTTTGTCCAGCACGATCGGGCGTAATCCGGCCAGGGCCAGTTCGCCCGCGAGCATGAGCCCGACCGGGCCCGCTCCCACGATCATCACGTCGTCCATGCCTGTCAGGCTAGGTTGACAAACACCCGTCTGTCAATCTAGCCTGACGGCGTGGACATGGAAGAGCTGTCTCAACGCATCAGGTCGAACGACCCCGCCCTCGGCCTGCGGGCCGTGGGCGCGCTGCACCGGCTGGCCGAGCAGGTCGAGGCGACGTCGGTGGCGCTGGCCAGGGAACAGGGCTGGACCTGGGAGCAGATCGGCGACGCGCTCGGCATGTCGCGGCAGTCCGTGCACGCCCGATACGGAAAGTGAGGATCGCCATGTTCGGCAAGGAGAAGAGCCCGTTCGCGGCCGTCGTCAGCGCGGCGCTCGACGAGGCCAGGCAGCGCGGCGACCGGCGGCTCGGCACCGAGCACCTGCTGCTCGGCCTGCTGCACGACCCCGCCGCCGAGCCGGCGCGGGCGCTCGGCGTGGACCTGGCGGAGGCGCGGGCCGCGCTCGACGAGCTCGACCGGGAGGCGCTGCGCTCGATCGGCCTCGACCTCGGCCAGGCACCGCGCGCGACGCCGCGCCGGCACCCGCCGATCCCCGGCACCTCGCTCACGTCGAGCGCCCGCGCGGTGGTCAACGCCGCCATCGGCGCCACGCGGCGCAAGACCAGGCAGGAGGTTCCCCGGCACCTCCTGCTCGCCCTGCTGGAGCGGGACCGCCACGACCCGGTGGCCGGGCTGATCGACCAGCTCGGCGTCGACCGCGCCGCCGTGCGCGCCCGCATCGCCTGATCCGCGACACGGGAGAAATCCGGTTGAAGCCACCCCCCGGGCGCTGACATGGTCGGAGGATGCGGCGTACGTACGATGACCTGGTCGAAGAGGCCGACACCGTGTCCGTGGACGGCTGGGACTTCTCCTGGCTGGAGGGCAGGGCCACCGAGGAACGGCCCTCATGGGGCTACTCCCGCCTGCTGGCCGGGCGGATGGCGGCGGCCGAGGCGGCGCTCGACGTCCAGACCGGCGGCGGCGAGATCCTGGCCGGGCTGCCCACACTGCCGAAGGTGACGGTGGCGACCGAGTCGTGGCCGCCCAACCTGGCGCTGGCCGCCGCCCGGCTGCGCCCGCGCGGGGCGCGGGTGGTGGCCGACGACGACGAGCCGCGCCTGCCGTTCCGCGGCGGCGTCTTCGACCTGGTGGTCAGCCGCCATCCGGTGGAGACCTGGTGGGCGGAGATCGCCAGGGTGCTGCGTCCCGGGGGCGCGTACTTCTCGCAGCAGGTCGGCCCGCGCAGCGTGTTCGAGCTGACCGAGTTCTTCATGGGCCCGCAGGACGGCTCGGCCCGCGACCCGCGCCAGGCCGTGGCGGAGGCGGAGGCGGCCGGGCTCGAAGTGGCCGACCTGCGGGTCGAGCGGCTGCGGATGGAGTTCCGCGACATCGGCGCGGTGATCTACTTCCTGCGCAAGGTGATCTGGATCGTGCCGGGCTTCTCGGTCGGCCGCTACGGCGCCAAGTTGCGCGAGCTGCACGAGCTCATCGAGGCCGAAGGGCCGTTCGTCGCCTATTCGTCCAGGTTCCTCATCGAGGCCCGGCGTCCCGGCGTACCGACGTCCGGGGCGTGATTGCGGGCGCAACCACCTAAACATCACTAAGGGTACAAGAACTGTCACTGGCCGCATCCGGCGTGCCGCGTTACGTTTCTCCCAGAGCTTCGCGAGAGAGCCGGGAGGGGCTGAACGTGGAGGCCGTCACCCTGTTCGCCGGGGGCGTGGCCGCCGGGCTGGTGGGCGGCACCGCGTCCTGCACCGCCGCGCAGGGCGGGCTGCTGGTGGGCCTGGTCGGCCGGCGTCCCGGAGGCGACCCCGCGCTGGTGGCCTGGTTCCTGGGCGGCCGGTTGGCCTCGTACACGCTGGTGGGGGCGTTGCTCGGGCTGCTCGGCTCGGCCGTCGGCCTGCCGCCGCGGGCGCGGGCCCTGCTCCTGGTCGCGGCGGGCTGCGCGGTGATCGGGTTCGCGATCCGGCTCCTGCGCGGCGGGGGCCACGCCTGCGCCGAGCCCGTCCGGACGTCCGGTTACAGGGCGCCGCTGCTGGGCGCGGCCACCGTCCTGGTGCCCTGCGGGGTGACGCTCGGCATGGAGATGCTCGCCGTGTCCAGCGGCTCGCCGCTGTCGGGCGCGGCGGCCATGGCGGGCTTCGTGCTCGGCACCGCGCCCGCGTTCGCGCTGCTCGGGTACGTGCTGCGGCGGATCTCCCGCACCAGGCTGGCCCGGCTCGCCGGGGTCGTCGCCATGGCCGCCGGGCTCTGGACCGTCGTGGCCGGGCTCAACCTGGGCGGCTGGACGGGGGACGCCGCACCGGCCGCCGCCGGGCCCGCCGCCCAGATCGTCACGGTCTTCGCCACCCGCGACGGCTACCGGCCCGCCACCGTGTCCGCCCGCGCGAACGTACCGGTCGAGGTCATCTTCAAACTGGTCGATCCGGGCTGCACGAGCACGGTCACCATCGACGGGCGCGACGTGGCCCTGCCCGCCACCGTACGGCTGCCGCCCCACCCCCCCGGCTCGCTGCGTTACGTGTGCGGGATGGGGATGTATTCGGGGTTCATCAGGTTCTCCTAGGCCCGTTGTCGGCGATTACGGTTCGCGATCGTATGATCACGTGCCAGTCTGTCGCCATGGCCTGGTGGCAGGGAGAGGTGGCGACACCGGCCGTTCCGGCGCCACGGGCGGGGGACGAGCCGGAGCTGCTGGCGGCCGCGCGGCAGGGCGACGCCCAGGCGGCCCACCGGCTCGGCAAGCTCTACGCCCAGCACGGCGACCGCGCGGCGGCCCGGCTCTGGTGGGAGCTGGCCGCCTCGGGAGGCAACGTCGACAGCGCCTACAACCTGGGCGTCTGGCACGAGAAGCACGGCAGCCTGGAGGAGGCGGTCGGCTGGTACGAGACCGCCGCGGCCACCGGCGACGCCGAGGCCGCCGCCAACCTGGCCACGCTCCTGCTCGAACAGCGCGGCGACGCCGGGGCCGCCAGGGCCTGGTTCGAGCGCTCGGCCCTGGCCGGGTCGCGCACCGCGGCGCGCCGGCTGGCGCTGCTGTGCGAGGACACCGGCGAGACCGGCGTGGCCCGTGAGTGGCACCGCAGGGCGGCCGACGAGGGCGACATGACCTCGGCCCACGACCTCGGCTTCCTGGCCTACTCCGCCGGCGAGGACGAGGAGACCGTGCGCTGGTGGGAGTACGCCGCCAGGGGCGGCCACGCCGACTCCGCCCACTGCATGGGCCTCTACCTGCACGCCAGCCGCGACCCCGAGGGCGCCGAGGCCTACTACCGGCTGGCCGCCAAGAACGAGCACCCGGGCGCCGCCTCCCGCCTCGGCGCCATCGCCCTGTCCTGCGGCGACCTGCGCACGGCCCGCGCCTGGTACGAGCGGGCGGCCGCGGCCGGGCGGCTGGAGGACCAGCGCATGGCCGGGTTCGTCTGCGTGGAGCTCGGCGACACCCCGGCCGCCAGCCACTGGTTCGGCAGGGCGGCTGCGGGCGGCGACGCCGAATCTGCCTTCAACTACGGCCTGCTGCTGATCGCCGAGTTCGGCGACCTGGCCGGCGGCCGCCACTGGTTCCGCCAGGCCGCGCGGGCGGGCCACCACGGCGCGGCGGTCGAGCTGGGCGGGCTGCTGACGGTCGCCGGCGAGCTGGGCGAGGCCGAGGAGTGGCTGGCCGACCCGCCGCCGCCGGCGTGGGCGCGCACCGCCGAGCCGGAGCTGGCCGCCCGCGCCGAGCTGGCGGCCGCGGCCACGGGCCGCCGGGGCGGCGTGCCGTTGTCCGTGCCGGACCTGACCGAGGTCCTGGGCACCTGGGACCTGGTGACCAGGCCGCTGCACGACCACTCCGACGTGATCGGCTGGCTGGTCGAGCGGAGCGGGGTGCACCGCAGCGCGGTCGAGCACCTGGCGTCGGTGCGCGGCACGCTGCTGCGTCCCGGCAGCGCGCCGTGGCCGGGCACGGGCGAGATCCACCACGTCCTGGCCACCGCGCGCGACCTGCGCCGCCGCCTGGGAGTGAGTTAGGGGCGCGACCTCGCGCCGCGCCCCTTCAGAGGTTTCAGAGCACGTCGGCGACCGGCGTGTACGCCAGCCCCAGCGCCTGGGCGACCGGCTCGTTGGTGAGCTGGCCGTCATGGGTGTTCAGACCGCCCGCGAGGCCCTGGTCGGCCTTCAGCGCGTCACGCCAGCCCAGGTTGGCCAGCTTGACCGCGTACGGGAGCGTCGCGTTGGTCAGGGCGTAGGTGGAGGTGTTGGCCACCGAGCCGGGCATGTTCGCCACGCAGTAGAAGATCGACTCGTGCACCTTGTACGTCGGCTCGGCGTGCGTGGTCG
Organism: Nonomuraea sp. NPDC047529; assembly: GCF_040642995.1. NCBI lineage: Bacteria > Bacillati > Actinomycetota > Actinomycetes > Streptosporangiales > Streptosporangiaceae > Nonomuraea > Nonomuraea sp. NPDC047529. The sequence continues at coordinate 83,733 of NZ_JBEYTJ010000019.1, forward strand.
GCCGCGAGTCCTCGAAGCAGCCGCCCTGGTCGATGGCGATGTCCACGAGCACCGAGCCCGGCTTCATCCGTGAGACCAGGTCGTTGGAGACCAGCGTCGGGGCCTTGGCGCCGGGGATCAGCACCGCGCCGATGACCAGGTCGGCCTGGAGGACCTCCCGCTCGATCGCGTACGAGGTGGACACGAGGGTCTTGAGCCGGCCCTGGTAGATGGCGTCGATCTGGCGGAGCCGGTCGATGTTGGTGTCGAGCACGGTCACGTCCGCGCCCATGCCGACGGCGATCTGGGCGGCGTTCAGGCCCGAGACGCCGCCGCCGATGACGACGATCCTGGCCGGGGCCACGCCGGGCACGCCGCCGGGCAGGACGCCGCGGCCGCCGTTGAAGCGCATGAGGTTGTAGGCGCCCACCTGCGGCGCGAGCCGGCCCGCGACCTCCGACATCGGGGCGAGCAGCGGCAGCGTGTGGCCCACCTGCACGGTCTCGTACGCGATGCCGGTCGTCCTGGCGGCGAGCAGGGCGTCGGTGCACGGCCGTGAGGCGGCCAGGTGCAGGTAGGTGAACAGGACCAGGCCCTCGCGCAGGCGGTGGTACTCCTCCGCGATGGGCTCCTTGACCTTGAGGACCATGTCCGCCCTGGCCCATACGGCGTCGGCGTTGTCGAGGATCTTCGCGCCCGCGGCGAGGTATTCCTCGTCAGTGATGTGTGAGCCGAGGCCGGCACCCCGCTGGACGGTGACGTCGTGACCGTTCCGCACCAGCTCGTGAACACCGGCGGGGGTGACCGCCACACGGTATTCGTGGTTCTTGACCTCGGCAGGGACGCCGATCTTCATCGTAGGGATCCTTTCGGAGACCGCGGCACTTCGTCGTACCGGGTGGGGAGGGTGTTAGAGGCGCGCCCACGCTTCCGAGAGCACGCCCCTCAGGATGGATCCGATCTCGTCGAACTCCCTTGGCCCCGCGATCAGCGGGGGCGCGAGCTGGATCACGGGGTCTCCGCGGTCGTCGGCCCGGCAGTAGAGTCCGGCGTCGAACAGCGCCTTGGACAGGAACCCGCGCAGCAACCGCTCGGACTCCTCGGCGTTGAACGTCTCCTTGGTGGCCTTGTCCTTGACCAGCTCGATGCCCCAGAAGTAGCCCGAGCCCCGCACGTCGCCGACGATCGGCAGGTCGCGCAGGTCGTCGAGGGCCGCCTGGAAGAGGGGTTCGTTCTTGGTGACGTGGCCGAGCAGGTCCTCGCGCTCGAAGATGTCGAGGTTGGCGAGGGCCACGGCGGCGGACACGGGGTGGCCGCCGAAGGTGTAGCCGTGGGCGAACATGGTGTCGCCCTCCTTGAACGGCTCGAACAGCCGCTCGTGCGCGATCATCGCGCCGATGGGCGAGTAGCCGCTGGTCAGGCCCTTGGCGCAGGTGATGATGTCGGGCACGTAGTCGAACTTCTGGCCGCCGAACATGGTGCCGAGGCGGCCGAAGGCGCAGATGACCTCGTCGGAGACGAGCAGCACGTCGTACTCGTCGCAGATCTCGCGCAGGCGCTGGAAGTAGCCGGGGGGCGGCGGGAAGCAGCCGCCGGCGTTCTGGACGGGCTCGGCGAAGACGGCGGCCACGGTGTCGGGGCCCTCCATCTCGATGGCGCGGGCCACGCGGTCGGCCGCCCAGATGCCGTATTCCTCCGGCGACATGCCGGGAACGCCGCTGATTTCGTCGGCGCGGTAGTAGTTCGTGTTCGGAACGCGCACCGAACCGGGCACGAGAGGCTCGAACATCTGCTTGAACGCCGGGATGCCGGTGATCGACAGGGCGCCCTGCGGGGTGCCGTGGTAGGCGATCTGGCGGCTGATGACCTTGTGCTTGAGCGGCTTGCCGACGAGCTTGTAGTACTGCTTGGCCAGCTTCCACGCGGTCTCGACGGCCTCGCCGCCGCCGGTGGTGAAGAAGACCCGGTTCAGCTCGCCCGGCGCCTGGGCGGCCAGGCGGGCGGCCAGCTCGGCCGCCTTGGGGTGCGCGTAGGACCACAGGGGGAAGAAGGCCAGCTCCTGCGCCTGCTTGGCGGCGGCCTCGGCCAGCTCGCCACGCCCGTGCCCGACCTGGACGACGAACAGCCCGGCCAGGCCGTCGAGGTAACGCTTGCCGTGAATGTCGTAGATGTAGGACCCCTCACCGCGCACGATGGTCGGGATCTCGTTCTTCTGGTAGGCGCTGTGCCTCGTGAAGTGCAACCACAGGTTGTCCTGCGCGGCCTTCAGGACGTCGTTTTCCGGCTGCGTCATGGTTATCTTCCCTTGTGTCGAACTCCCCACAGTCTGCATCTTCACCTGCGGTTTGCCAAGCGAATCGGTCGCAGCACTATGCAAGAAAATCGAGATCCGCAGAACCGTTGTGTAACAGCAACGAAATCCGCAGGTAGATTAACGCGCGGGTCATGCCTGTTTCCGTACTGTGGAACGTTCTGTGATCCAATGAGACCAAACTGTCGAGAACGACCCCCGGGGGACCGTCCCGTGACTCCTGACCAGATCGAGAGCGCTGTCGCCGCCGCGATGCCCCAGGCCATCGAGGAGCTCAAGCGGCTCGCCGCCATTCCTTCCGTGGCCTTTCCGGGACACCCCGACCAGCCGGTCCTCGCCGCCGCGTCGGTGACGGAGGAGCTCGTCCGCTCGGCCGGCCTGCCGCACGTCCAGCAGGTCGCCGTCGAGGGCAGCTTCCCCGCGATCTACGGCGAGGCCCCCGCCCCTCCCGGCGCGCCCACGGTCCTGCTCTACGCGCACTACGACGTGCAGCCGGCCGGCGACCTGGCCGCCTGGCGCACGCCGCCGTTCGAGCCGACCCTGATCGACGGCAAGCTGTACGGCCGAGGCTGCGCGGACGACAAGTCAGGCATCATCTCGCACGTCACCGCCCTGCGTGCCTTCCAGGGCCGGTTCCCAGTGGGCATCAAGGTCATCATCGAGGGCCAGGAGGAGTACGCGGGCGAGCGCCTGGAGTCCTTCGTCGAGCGCAACCCCGACCTGCTGCGCGCCGACGCGATCGTGGTGGCCGACAGCGGCAACCCGCGCGTCGGCGACCCGGCGATCACGACGTCGCTGCGCGGCATGGCGGCCTTCACCATCGAGGTGCGCACGCTGCGCGAGGCCGTCCACAGCGGCTCGTTCGGCGGCGCCGCCCCCGACGCGCTGGCCGCCCTCATGCGCATGCTGACCGCGCTGCACGACGAGAACGGCGACATCCGCGTCCCCGGCCTGCCGCGCGGCAGCTTCCTCGGCCAGGGCCCGTCGGAGGAGGAGTTCAGGAAGACCGCCGGCGTGGCGGACGGCGTGTCGCTGGTCGGGTCCGGCTCGCTGGCCGACCGGCTGTGGGCGTCGTACGCCATCACCGTCACGGGCCTCGACGTGCCGAGCGTGTCGGGCGCCGTGAACGCGGTCCAGCCCGCGGCGCGGGCCAGGGTGACCGTCCGGATTCCTCCGTCCGGCGACCCCAAGACCACGGTCAACGCCGTGGTGGAGTTCCTGCGCCAGGTGGCGCCGTGGGGCGTGCAGGTGTCGTTCGGCGACTTCACCGTCGGGTCCGGCTTCCAGGCCGACTCCGGCGGCAAGGCTCGCGCGGCGCTCAACCGGGCGATGGAGCGCGCCTTCGGCCGCCCGCCGCGCGACGTGGGCGCGGGCGGCTCGATCCCGCTGGTGAACACGCTGCTCAAGCAGTACCCGGCGGCCGAGATCCTGCTGTTCGGCGCCGAGGACGAGGACGCCGCCATCCACGCCCCGAACGAGCGGGTCGACCTCGACGAGCTGCGCCGCGTGGCCACCGCCGAGGCGCTGTTCCTGCAGGAGCTGAGCCTGCCGTCGGCGCTCGGCGTCTGAGCCGGAAAACGCGTTGCCCTTCCGGGGCCCGGTTCGCCAGACTGCACGGCGTTCACCGGAGTCCGTCAGGAAGGGCGGCGCATGTTGACCGACGAGCAGGTCGAGTCGTTCGTCGAGGACGGCTTCGTCCGGTTGCCCGGCGCGGTTCCCCGGGAGACGGTCGACCAGTGCCGGGCCGAGCCTGCGCTCGCGCGGCCGTGCCCTGCTCATGCTGTTCCTGTTCTCCGAGGTCGGCCCGGACGACGCCCCCACCCGGGTACGGGTCGGCTCACATCTGGACGTGCCCGCTCTGCTCGCCGGTTCCGGGGACGAAGGGCGTGAATGGTTCCCGCTGTGCGGGGAGGCGGTGCCGCTCAGCGAGGGGCGCAGGGAGGTCACCGTCACCGGCTCGGCGGGGGACGTCTACCTGTGCCACCCGTTCCTGATCCACGCCGCCCAGCCGCATCGCGGCAGCGTGCCGCGCTTCATGGCCCAGCCGCCGCTGGTGCCGACCGGCCTGCTCGACCTCACCGGCACCGCCCCCACCCCGGTGGAACGCGCGGTCCTGAAGGGCCTGAACGGCCTGAACGGCGGCTGATCCCGGCGGGAGGGTCAGGCGTGGCGGTCCACCAGGCGGGGGCCCTTGGCCGCGCCGCGGCACACCAGGCGCAGCCCGGTCTCCACGAGGGCCCAGCCGAGCCGCCGTTCCCAGGAGCGGGCGCCCCTTCCGCGGCGCGCCCGCCACGCCCGTCGGGGGGTCCGGGCCGCGGCGCGCAACTCCTGGCCGCGTACCTGCTCTACAAGTAGGTATAAGTCGGGATACATCCTGCTCTCTCCTCACGTCGTGAACGGGAACCCGTACAGGTGCACGGCGACGTTCTCGCGGCCCTTGGCGTCACCCGCCTCGGCGGCCGCCTTGCCGCGGGCCGTCCACCTCAGGACCACGTCGTCGATCTCCTGCCTGAGGCCGCGCAACTCCTCGGCGGTCAGCGTGAGCAGGAACTCCGAGCCGAAGGAGGAGTCCTGCCAGTCCTCGCTCCAGGCCCACTGGGCGTCGAGGTAGCCGTCGTACATCTCGGTGAGCTGGCGGGCGTGCAGGCGTGAGATCGCCTGGTGGGCCACGGCCCCCTCCGGGTTGTCGCGGAAGTCGGAGTTGCGGGTGGAGAAGCTCTCCGCGGACGTCCGCCACCAGCGCTCCCGGCCGTCGCCCCGGCCGCTCTCCGCCTCCTCGATGAGGCCATGGGAGGCGAGTTTGCGCAGGTGGTAGCTGACCAGGGAGACCGCTTCGTCCACCTGCTCGGCGAGCTGCGAGGCCGTCGCCGACCCGGCCACCTTGAGCGCGCGGTACAGCTTCATGCGCAGCGGGTGCGCCAGCGCCTTGAGGGTGCCGACGTCCTGGACGCGCTGCCGCTCGTGCCTTGCCATGCCTTCATCCTAGATGCGAAAGAAAAATTGCGCAATAAAAGTTGCGGACTTCGCTTTTCTGTCTGCCCCGGGGCGTAGAACTACTTCCGCACCACCGACGAAGGGAGCAAGAGTATGAGCGAGGCGCCCCAGGGCCGTCCGGCCACGTTCGCGCTGATCCACGGCGGCGGCAGCTCGGCATGGGACTGGCACCTGGTCGAGGCCGAGCTGCGCGCCAGGGGCCACCGCACGGTGGCCGTCGACCTGCCGATCGAGGACGAGTCCGCCGGCCTGGCCGAGTACGCCGACGCCGTGGCGCGGGCCGTCGGCGAGGCGGACGAGCTGGTCGTGGTGGCCCACTCGTGGGGCGGCTTCGTCGCGCCACTGGTCTGCGACCGCCTGCCCGTCAAGCTGCTCGTGCTGGTCACGGCCATGATCCCGGTGCCGGGCGAGCCGCCGGGCGAGTGGTGGGCCAACACCGGCCACCGCAGCGCCGAAGACCTGGACACGATCGCCCAGTTCATGCACGACGTCCCGGCGGAGCTGGCCGCGGAGGAGCTGACCCGGGGGCGTCCACAGGCGGAGAAGTCGTCCGTCGAGCCGTGGCCGGGCGCGGCGTGGCCGGACGTGCCGACGAAATTCCTGCTCTGCCGGGACGACCGGTTCTTCCCGCCCGAGTTCATGCGGCGGGTGGTCCGGGAACGGCTCGGTGTCGTGCCCGACGAGATCGGGGGCAGTCACATGGTCATGCTGTCGCGGCCGAAGGAGCTGGTCGAGCGGTTGGAGGCGTATCTCACAGTGTGACGCACCGCATCACGAGGTAATCTTTTGTACTGACCAGTCAGTTCAAGAGATGGGGTTGTGGTGATCGTCGCGGAGGGCTTGTCGATCGAGGGGGTGTACCCGGCGGTCTCGCTGAAGGCGGGCCCCGGGACGCTCACGGCGGTCGCCGGGCCGGCGGGCAGCGGGCGTACGAGCCTGCTGCTCACGCTGGCCGGGCGGATGAAGCCGACGACGGGCACGCTCTCCGTCGCCGGCCACGCCAGGCCGCGGGCCATCCGCAAGGTGGCGGCCCTCGCGCTGGTGGACGGCGTGACGGATCTCGACAGGGCGCTGACGGTCAAGGAGCACCTGCGCGAGCGCAGGCGCAAGCCGTACCAGGAAGTCCTGAAGCGGGCGGGGCTCGCGGCGCCGGACATGACGCCGGTGAGCGAGCTGGACCGCGAGCAGCAGGTGCGCCTCGGCGTCGCCCTGGCCCTGCTGGACGAGCCCGCGCTGATCCTCGCCGACAACGTGGACGCGGGCCTGCCCGACGACCGCGTGGGCGAGCTGTGGGACCTCCTGCGCGGCCTCGGCACGGCCGTGGTCGCGAGCTGCGTGCGCCCGCCTGCCCGCTACGACCACCTCGTGGAGCTGTGATGAAGGGCATGCTGCGGTCCCGGTTGACCCGGGCTGCGCTGGCGGCGGTGATCGTGCTGCCGCTCCTATACGCCGGACTGTACCTGTGGTCGTTCTGGGACCCCCAGGGCAACCTGGACCGGGTCCCGGTCGCGCTGGTCATGGAGGACCGTCCGGCCACGGTCGACGGCAAGACCCTGCACGCGGGCCAGGACCTGGCCGACGAGCTGCGCGAGCGCCGGACGTTCGCCTGGCACGAGGCCACGCCCCGGCAGGCGGCCGACGGGGTCGCCGACGGCAGCTACTACCTGTCGCTCACCGTGCCCGCCGACTTCAGCACCCGCCTGGCCTCCCCTTCCGACGACACGACGACCCCCACCCCCGCCCAGCTCGGCCTGCGCGTGGACACCGGCCGCAGCTACATCGTCGGCAGCATCTCCGACGCGGTCTTCAACGAGGTGCGCGCCGCCGCCGAGCGCACGGCCGTCCACGACTACTTCGACAAGGTCTTCGTCTCGATCGGCGACATCCACGACGCCACCACCGAGGCCGCCGACGGCGCCGGCAAGCTGCACGACGGCGCGGTCAAGGCCGGCGACGGCGTCTCCCGGCTCAACTCCGGCCTCGGCACCGCCGAGAACGGCGCCCAGCAGCTCTCGGTCGGCCTGAACAGCGCCAACACCGCCACCGACAAGCTCCGGGACGGCTCGGCGCAGGTCACCGACGGCATCGGCAAGGCGCAGCAGGGCATCGGCGAGCTGCGGGACGGCCTGGCCAAGCTCCGCCGCGAGGGCACCTCCGAGCTGCGCAAGGGCACCCGCAAGGCGGCCGACCAGGTCCACACCCAGACGCGCGCGGTCAACCAGCTCGCCGACAAGTACGTACCGGTGCTGGACGAGTGGGGCCCGAAGGTCGCCGACGCCGCCGAGCAGGTGGCCGACGCCGCCGACCGGCTCGCGGACGGCTCCGGCACGGGCACCGGCGCGACCCGCGCCGCGGGCAGCGCCCGGGAGGCCGCCTCCCAGGCCCAGGCCGCCCTCGACCGCCTCGGCGCGGACGCCGACCCCGAGCTGCGCTCCCTGCTGCGCAGCGCGGCGAACGCCGCGGAACGCGCCGCCGAGCAGGCCGGCTCGGGGGGCACCGGCGGTTCCGGCGGCGCCTCCGCCCTGTCCGCCCAGGCCCGCGAGCTGGCCAGGAACGCCCGGAAGATCGCGGCCGTGGCCCCGCAGATCGGCCCCAAGGTCGACCAGGTCAGGAGCCAGGTGAACGCCCTGGACGACGGCCTGGCCAAGCTGGCCGCCGGCGCGGCGACCGTGGACGCGAGCCTGGCCAAGGCCGGCACCGGCGCGGGCACCCTCTACCAGGGCGCGACCAAGCTGCACGACGGCTCGGCCAAGGTGACCAGCGGGCTCGGGCAGCTCGGCGGCGGCCTGGTCAAGCTGAGCGACGGCGCCGGCACCCTGTACGCCGGGGTCGACCGGCTGCACGACGGCGCGGGCCAGGTCGACAAGGGCATGGACCAGCTCGCCAAGGGATCGAAGGACCTGGCCGGCGGGCTCGGCGAGGGCGCGGAGAAGATCCCCGACTACGACGCCCGGCAGCGGGCCGCCCGCGCCGACGTGATGAGCGACCCGGTGCGGCTGGCCAAGACGGTCGACAACGAGGTCCCCAACTACGGCACCGGCTTCGCGCCGTTCTTCCTGCCGCTGGCGCTCTGGGTGGGCGCGATGATCACGTTCATGGTGCTCAAGCCGTTGAACCAGCGGCGGCTGGCCGGGACGCAGGGCGGGGTGCGCATCGCGCTGGCGGGCTGGCTGCCCGCGGTGGCGCTGGGCGCGGCCCAGGTCGGGGTGCTGGCGGCGGTGCTGCGGTTCGCGCTCGGTCTGGAGGCGGCGCACTGGCTCGGGGTGATCGGGCTGCTGCTGCTGGCGGCGGCCGCGTTCCTGGCGGTGGTGCAGGCGGTCAACGCGCTGCTCGGGCCGCCCGGCCGGGTGGTGGGGCTGGCGCTGCTGATGCTCCAGCTCACCTCGGCGGCGGGGACGTACCCGATCGAGACCTCGCCCGGGTTCTTCCAGACGATCTCGCCGTGGTTGCCGATGAGCTGGGTCGTCTCGGCCCTGCGCAGGCTGATCAGTGGCGGCGATCTGACCGTGGTGTGGCAGGCTTGCGGCGTGCTGTCCGCATTCCTCGTGCTCGGGCTCGCGCTGACCACCCTCGCGGTGGAGCGCGGCCGCGTCTGGTCCATGAAGCGCCTGCACCCCGAGCTGTCGCTGTGAGCAGGCAGGACACCCGGGCGAAGGTGTTCACGGCGGCGGTCGAGCTGATCGCCGAGCAGGGCTACGCGGCCACCACGGTCGACGCGATCGCCGAGCGCGCCGGGGTGGCCAAGGGCACCGTGTTCTACAACTTCGGCAGCAAGGAGGGCCTGTTCTCCGCGCTGCTCGACCACTCGATCGAGCGGCTGGCGGGCGCGCTGGCCGCCGCCGACACCGGGGAGAGCGGCGTGGCCGCCCTCGACTCGGTCGTGCTGGGCCAGCTGCGCTTCTTCGAGGAGCACGGGCCGTTCGCCCGGGTGCTGCTGTCCGAGATGTGGCGCACCGCCTGGCAGGAGGCGGTGGCCCGGCTGCGCGAGAGCGCGCTCGGCGTGTACGCGGGCGTCCTGCGCAGGGCGGCGGCGAGCGGCGAGATCCGCGCCGACCTCGACGTGGAGACGGCGGCGACCGCCCTGTTCGGCATGGTCCTGACGGTCGCCATCGAACGCCGCGCCCTCTACCCCGAGCGGCCGATCGAGCAGACCCACCAGACCCTGGTCGAGCTGCTCCACGGCCGCATCAGGTGAGGCGTCAGCGCACCGGCAGCTCGTAGACGCGGCGCACGCTGCTGCCGAGCTTGCCCACGTCCGCGCCGTACACGTGCAGCGACACCCCGACCTCGTCGCTGGTGTTGAGGACCATGTGGATGTCGCCGGGAGGGGCGAACCCGCTGACCTCGCCCGGCCGGTTGTCGGCCCGTCCGATCTCCACCAGGTGGTCGCCCATGTCGCGGTAGAGGGTCTCGTGCTCGATGCCGCTGAGGATGCCGAACGTGCACCACGAGACGTGGTCGTGGATCACCGTGTACTGGCCGGGACGCCACACGACGGCCACGATCGAGAACTCGTCCTGGGCGTGCAGCAGGTGTGAGGTGTAGCGGTCGGGCGTGCCGAGGCGCTCCTCGGGGGTGAGGACGTCCATGCCGGGCAGCCGGTCGCGCAGCAGGTCGGCCACGGCGAACGCGGTCTCGCGGGCGGGGAGCTTTCTGGCCACGATCTCGGAGATGCCGGACACCAGCACGTCGAGCCCTGGCCTGGTGGTGGTCGCGACCATGTTCACGGTGTCCCCCTAGGGAAAATGCGGCAATTTGTCCTCCCTCTCTACGGTGTCTCAAGTGAATCGATAGGTCCAACAGAAGTCTTCTGGCCCATCGATAGATACGATTGATGAATGCTCGACGTCGCCCGGCTCCGCGTCCTCGTCGCGGTGGCCCGCAAGGGGTCGCTCACCGCGGCCGCCAAGGAGCTCCACTACTCCCAGCCCTCCATCAGCCACCACCTGGCCCGGCTGGAGGCCGAGACCGGCGCCAAGCTCGTCCAGCGGGTGGGCCGCGGCATCCGGCTGACGGAGGCGGGCCGGCTGCTCGCCGACCGGGCCGCCGACATCATCGGCCGGATCGACGCCACGGCCGAGGAGCTGGCCGCCCACGTGGGCCTGCGCGAGGGGCGCGTCCGCCTGGCCGCCTTCCCGTCAGCGCTCGGCACGTTCATCCCGTCCGCCGTCCGCCGCCTGTCGGGCGCCCATCCGGGGCTGCGCATGCAGCTCACCGAGACCGAGCCGCCCGAGGCCCTCAGGCTGCTGCGCGCCGGCCGCGTCGACGTCGCGGTCATGTTCCGGTACGACGACACCGCCCCCGAAGAACCCGGCCTGCACCTGATCCACCTCTTCGACGACCCCAGCTACCTGGTCTCCATCGGGCCCGGCGGCGAGCTGGCCGACCATGCCGACTCCCCCTGGATCGCCGGCTGCGACCGCTGCCGCAGCCACCTGCTCGACATCTGCGCCAAGGCCGGTTTCGAGCCGCGCATCTCCTTCACCAGCGACGACATCGTGGCCGTGCAGGCGCTCGTGGCGGCCGGCATGGGCCTGACCGTGCTGCCCGGCCTGGCGCTCACCGCCCACCGCAACCCCGACGTCGAGGTGACCCAGGTGCCCGGTTCCACCAGGCACGTCTACGCCGCCGTCTACGGCGAGCCGCCCCATCCGCCGGCCACCGGCGCCCTGCTCGAAGCGCTGACGGAAAGCCTGTCACCCGCCCGGGAAAATCGTTGACGACGTCCCTACGATGAGCACATGCCGGACATCACGCATCTCGCACTCTTCTGCGCGGCCACACTCGGGCTGCTGCTGGTCCCCGGACCGGCGGTCCTCTACATCGTCACCCGGAGCGTCTCCCAGGGCCGGTCGGCCGGGCTGGTCTCGGTGCTGGGCGTGCACACCGGCTCGCTGATCCACATCGGCGCGGCGGCCCTCGGCATCAGCGCGCTGATCGCGGCCTCGGCGACCGCGTTCACGGTCGTCAAGTACGTGGGCGTGGCGTACCTGCTCTGGCTCGGCCTGCGCAAGCTGATGAAGCGCGGCGGGGAGTCCGAGGAGGTCGTCGAGCTGAAGGTGCAGTCCAGGCGGCGGCTGTTCTGGGAGGGGTTCGTGGTCAACGTGCTCAACCCGAAGACGGCCGTGTTCTTCCTGACCTTCCTGCCGCTGTTCACCGACCCGGCGGCGGGGCCGGTGGGACCGCAGATCCTCCTGCTCGGCGCGTTGTGGCTGGTGCTCGGGATGGCCAGCGACGGCATGTACGCGCTGCTGTCGTCGGTGCTGGCCGCGCGGCTGCGCGGGTCCGTACGGGCCCGGCGGCGGCTGGACGTGAGCAGCGGCCTGGTGTACCTCGGGCTGGCCGCCTGGCTCACAACTGAGAAGGCATGACAAGCCGGGAAATTTTGCGTCCATGATGCGATAGTGAGATCAATCGGGGGACGAAAAGCCGGGACGTAGCAGCTAGGCGGACCCATGGACGCGCCACCGCACCGCCTCGGCCTCGAACGAGTCGTCGAGGTCTACTCGGGTCACGACGACGTGGTCGGCGTGACCGGAACCGGCCATGTGGTCGGCCCGGAGCTCGTGCTGACCTCGTCCCTGGTGGTGGACCCCGGAGCGCCCTGTCACGTGCGCCCGCCGTGGTCGTCCCGGTGGGCGGCGGCCGAGCAGGTCTGGCGCGGGCACGGCGCGGCGCTGCTGCGGGTGCCCGGACCGCCGTGGGCCGACGTCCCCGGCATCGGGCACGTCCGGTGGGCCGTTCTGGCCGGGGAGCGGGTGCCGTGCCTGGCCATGGGGTTCCCGCGGGCGCGGCGGAGGGCGGGGTTCAGGGACGTCCGGGTGCTGTCCGGCCTGGCCGACGCCCCCGCGGGTCCGGCGTCGCGGACGTTCTCCATGGACGTGCTCAGCCCCTCGCCTCCCATGGACGTGCGGGCGGGTCTGACCGGGGCCGCGGTGCTGGCCGAGCCCGCCGGGCAGGTCGCCGCCGTCGTCGTCGCCTCGGCCGCCGGGCCCGCCGGGACGCGGCTCGACGCGGTGCCCGTGCGCGTGCTGCTGGGCGACGACCGGTTCCGCGAGCTCACCGGGACGCCGCCGGGCCCGCTGGAGAGCGTTTCCGCCGGTGACGGGCGGGTGGTCCTGCCCGGGCTGCTGCTGCCGGCGCGTGAGCCGTTGCCGTCCGACTGCCCCGACTGGCGGCTGCTGCTGCCGCGGCACGCCGTGGTGCCGTACGCGGGGCGCGGCGGGCAGCTCGCGGCCCTGCGCGCCTGGGCCGCGGAACCGACCGCGCTGTCGGTCGCGGTGGTGACCGGGCGGAGCGGCACGGGCCGTACCCGGCTGGCCGGGGAGCTGTGCGAGGAGCTGCGGGAAGCGGGCTGGGACGCCGGTTTCCTGGCCCTGGACGCCGCGCTCGCCGCCCTGTCCGGGCCCGAGGCGGTGCCGCTGGAGGCGGTGCGGCCCTCGCTCGTCGTCGTGGAGTCGCCGGGGCCGTCCGCTCCGCTGGTGGGCGAGCTGATACGGCGGCTGGCCAAACACGGGCACAACCCCCGCGTACGGGTGCTGTTGCGGGCCCGCGAGCCCGGCGACGCGGAGTGGTGGCGGCGGCTGGACACGGCGGCGGGCGGCTGGCTGCGCCGGCTCAACACCACGACCGTGCAGCTCAACCAGCATCCGCTCACCCTGAACGAGCGCACCGAGCACGCGTTCACGGCCATGAAGGCGTTCGCGCCGAGCCGGGCCGCGCTGCCCACTCCCCCGCGCCTGGACGACCCCGAGTACGGCCTGCCGCTCCGCGTCCACCTGGCGGCCCTGCTGCGGCTGCGCGGCGGCGAGACTGAGGTCCTGCCCGCGCCCGCCGTCCCCGGCACCCTGCCGGGCGGCGGCCTCGGCGCCCCGCCCTACCGGACGGCGCCGGAGCCCTGGAACGCCTTCCGTCCCGGCGGCCGGGGCGGGACCCGGACGCGTCCGTTGGCCGGCTCCGGCGAGGAACTGCTCGGCCGCTTCCTCGACCGCGAACGCGACCAGTGGGCCACCGTCTGGCCCGCCGGCCGCGAACAGGTGGACGAGGTCACCGCCCGGCAGGCCGTCGCCCTGCTCACGCTCACCGCCCCCACCCCCGCCGAGCTGCCCGGCCTGCTGTCGGCCGTGCCCGCCCTGCACGGCGATCCCCATGCGGCTGAGGTCGTCGCCGACTGGCTGGGGCGCGTCTTCCCCGGCGTGGACCGGCTGTGCCCGCTCGGGCCCGACCTGGTCGCCGAGCAGGCGCTCGCCGAGACCGAGGACCTGGACGCGCTGGTCCTGGCCGTGCACGACCACGAGCGGCGCTCGCCGGGGCACCTGGTGCGGCTGCTCGACGTGCTCCGGCTGGGCGCGGGGCGGGAGGAGGTGGGGCGGGCGCTGCGGGTGCTGGTGACGTCCAGGATCGGGGCGCTGGTCGCGGAGGCGGCGGCGAACCCCGCCACCCGGCTCGGCGACCTCCTCAACGCCGCACTCACGATGCTGCCGGACGACCGCGCGACGGTCGCGGCCGCGGCCACACTGCCGGGCGCGGCGGTGGCCGCGCTGCCGGATGCGGCGCGGGCGGGGGCGCCGCTCGGGCTGCGGGCTCTTGAGGTGACGCTGGCCGAGCTGGCCGTGCGGCATTTCCGGGAGGGGGGCGGACGGACCGCGCTGGCGGGTGCGCTGTCGCGGCTGTCGGCCCGGCTGGCGACCGTGGGACGGGTGGGTGAGGCGGTGGTGGCCGCCGCCGAGGCCGTGGAGATCTTCGCCGCCGCGCCCCCGTACGAGGAGGCGGCCGGTCAGGCGGAGGCGCTGTTCGTCCTGGGCGCGTGCCTGCTGCTCGCGGGCGAGTCCGGCAGCGCTCTCAGACCCGCTCAGGAGGCGGCGACCCGGTTCCGCATCCTGGCCGAGGACGACCCCCGGTACGCGGGGCGGGCGGCTCGGGCGTACCACAACCTGACGTGCGCGCTCCTGGACTCGGGGCGGACGGGCGAGGCGGTGGAGGCGTTCGCGGCGGCGGGCGGGGACGACGAGGTCGCCGCCGCTCTGGCGGGCGTCCTCACAGTGAGTGTCTTCCCGACGCTCCCCCTCCCCGAGCCACCCACCCCCGTCCGAGCCCCGACACCCGCCCCCCACGAACAGCCCCCCACATCCGGCGCCCTCGAACAGACCTCCACATCCGCCGCCATTGGGCAGCCCCCCACGCCCGGCGTGCCCGGACGGACCCCTACACCTGACGCCCTCGACCAGCCCCCCGAATCCGGCACCATGGGACAGTCCCCCACGCCCCGCATCTTCGGACAGACCTCCGCCCCCGGCCTCCTCGGGCCAGGCACCATGCCCGGTGTCGTCAGGCGGGCCCCCGCCCCCATCCCGCCCCTCGACTTCGGCGGCCCCGATGCTGAGGCGATGGCCGAACTGGCCGCCTGTCTCGTCGTGGCGGCCACGGCGGCCGTGGCGGGGGCGGCTCCGACCGATCGGGACCTGGCTCAACGGCTGTGCCTGCTGGCCGCGTGGCTCGGGGAGCACGGCAGGGCGGCCGAGGCCGTCGCCCCCGCCGCCGAGGCCGTCGTACGGCTGCGCGGACTGGCGGGCGAGGAGCCGGGCCTGCGGCAGCTGCTGGCCGAGGCCGCGGGCCTGCTGGCCGGCTTCCACCGCGACCTGGACGACCTGGACCAGGCCGAACGGTTCGCCGCCGAGGCCGTGCGCAGCCTGCGCGCGCTGGTCGCGCTCGAACCCGACGAGCACCGCCCGTCCCTGGCCGCCCAGCTCCTGGACCTGGGCGAGCTGCTGCTGACCGACGGCCGCCCGCACGAGGCGCTCGACCCGCTCCAGGACGCCGCGATCCTCGCCGCCGAGCTGGACGGACCACGGCACACGGCCGCCAGGGCCCGCTCCAGGCACCTCCTCGGCCTCTGCCTGGCCGAGCTCGACCGTCCCGCCGACGCCCGTGCCCACATGGAGGCGGCGGCCGGGTTCTATGACGTTCTGAGCGCCGATGACCCGTCCTGTCGGCGGCACCGGGACGAGGTCCGGGCCTGGCGGGAATCGACGGACGCCCCCGCCACCGCCACCGGGGAGGCCGAGCAACCCTGGATGCTGTCCCTGATCACCCCGCCTCCCGACGTGGCCAGAGCCGAACGACACCTCGCCGAACGCCGCGCCGCCGTGGAGGGCGCGGAGGGCGCGGAGGGCGCGGCCGGGCCGGAGATCGCGCAGGTGCACGCGTACGTCGCCGCCCAGGCGGCGCTGGCCCGCGCCTGGGCCGACACGGGACGCCCCCGCGACGGGTTCCTGCTCGCGACGCAGGCCACCGACCTGCTGCACCGACCGCCGCCGGTCACGTACGCCCCGAAGGCGGACGTCCGGGTGACGGACGGCCAGGTGACGAGCGCCCCGACCATGGGGGACTCGAAGGCGATCAGCCCGGAGGCGAGCGGTCCCGAGATGGGCCGTCCCGAGACGGGTGGTCCGACGGCGGGGGGTTCGGTGGCGGGTGGTGCGGGGGTGGGCGGGAGTGTGGTGGGTGGGGTGGTGGCGGGGGCGCTAGGGCGGGCGCTCGTGGGGCTGGGGCGTCATCAGGAGGCGTTGCCGTGGTTGCGGGCCGCCGTCGAGTCGTACGGGCCGCAGGCCGAGGTCAGCTTCGTGGTGCAGCAGGAGCTGGCGAAGCTGCTCGTCCTGGAGATCGTCGCGCTGGACCGCACCGGCCACCTGGACGCCGCCGACGCCGAGGCGGAACGGCTGGTCGCGGTGTGCGAGGGCCTGGTGGCCGAGCGCCTGGAGTCCCCGATCGCGCTGGCGGGCGCGCTGCGCCTGCACGCCGGCCTCCGCCGGTCGCGCGGGAACGTGGAAGGAGCGCTCCAATCGGTCACCCGCGCCCTGGACATCCTCGTCCCGGAGCCGCCCGAGCGCACCCGCCTGCTGACCGCCACCTGCCTGGAGCTCAGCGGCCTGTGCCACGCAGACCTGGACGAACGCGACCTCGCCGCCGCCGAGCTGGCCAAGGGCATCGCCCTGACGGCCGAGGACGGCCCGCTCACCCGCGACCTGACCGGCGTGCACGTGCAGGCCCTGGCCCGCCTGGCCAGACTCCGCGTGACCGGACACGGCCCGTCCGCCGGGATCGACCTGTACGCCCAGCTTCTCCGAGTACGTCCGCTGCCACGCCCCGACGTGCTCACGACAGTCGTGGACGAGCTGTCGGCCCACCTGCGCACGGCCACCGCCAGGACGGCTGTCAGGCTGCTGCCGCAGCTCACGGCGTTCGCCGAGGCGTTGGAGCACTGGGCTCCGGTCAGCGAGAACCCGCTGATCCATGAACGGTTCGGCCGCTGCCTGATGCTGAGCGGCGGGACGGCGGCCCCGGCCGTACGCGTCCACAAGGGGCTGGCCGCGATCGACCCCCGCCACCGGCGCTCCCTGGGCCTGGCGCTGGCCGCGATCGGCGACGCCGACCTGGCCACCTTGGAGCAGGCCGTCGACCTGCTGTCCGAGGACGGGAGGGCGCTGACCGAGACGCTGAACAGGTACGCGGTCAGGCTGCTGGAGGCCGGCCGGGCCGTGGAGGCGCTGGCCCACGCCGAACGCGCCGCCGACCTCTGCGACGAGCTGGACGAGCCCGCCGTCGCCGCCGTCACGTACGCCCAGCTCGGCGCGGCGCTGGCCGCCCTGGACCGCCCGCAGGCCGCGTTGGAGGCGGTGACCTGGTCCCTGGCCGAACAGGAACGCGCCACGCGGGAGGAGAGCGGGCAGGGGCGGGGTGGTGAGGCCGGGCTGCTCGGGGTGCGCGCGCAGGCGATCCAGGTGCGCGGGCAGGTGCTGCGCGCGTCCGGCAGGACGCAGGAGGCGCTGGCCGACCTGACGGAGGCCATGCGGCTCCACGTCCGGCTCGCCCGGCCCGCGGCGGCGGCCGAGGTGGCCGGGACGATCGCCGACGACCTGCTGGCCGCCGGGCGTCCCGAGGAGGCCGCCGAGTACGCCAGGATCGCCGTCACCGGCCATCCGCCGCGCACGCTCAGGCACGCCCTCGCCACCCAGCGCCTGGTCAGGTGCCACATGATGCTGGGCGAGGCGCGTGAGGCGGGCGTGCTGGCCGAGGAGCTGATCCGGCTGGCCAGGCGGACACCGGGCGACCTGACGTACCGGGCGATCCTGGCCGATTCGCTGGCGCAGAGCTCGGAGCTGCTGCCCCTGCTGCGGCCCGGCGCGGCGGCGGAGGCCGAGGCGCGGGCCCGCGAGGCCATCGCGATCTACGACGAGCTGCTGACCACGGGCATGAACGCGGAGGCGCTGCACGTCAGCCGGGCGGGCGCCGGGCTCACGCTGGCCGCCGCGCTCCGGCTCCGCGAGCAGCCGGCGGAGGCGGTGGGGCCGCTGCGCGAGGCCGTCGCCGTGCTCGAACGCCATGCCCCCGCGAACCCCCTGCTCGGCGGCATCCTTTCCCGGGCGATGCTCATGCTGGGCGACGCCCTGATGGAGTCGGGACGGGCGCTGGAGGCGAGCCTGGTCTTCCATCGCGGCGCCCAGGTCATCGGCGACGAGCCGGCCGCCGCCGTCGCCCACGCCCGGCTCGGCTTCTGCCAGCAGGAACTGGGTAGGGACGACGCGGCCGACACCGCGCTCCGGGTCGCCCACGGCCTGCTACGCGGCCTCCTGACCACAGGCGACCCCACCACCGGCGCGAACGACGGACACCTCGAAGGTCGCGAACACGACGAGAACCGCGAGCTGACCGAGCTGCTCCGCGACGTGCTACGCGGCCGGCTGGGGCTTCTGGAGAAGTCCGGCAGGCGCGAGGAGGCGTCCCAGGTGGCTGCCGAGCTACGAGCGACCTAGCAGCCCCCGCGCGGAACGCGCCCACAGCGACGGCACCGCGCCCGGCAAAGGACAGGCCGCGGGTGGCGGTGCCGGCCCTAGGGAGGGGTGGTCAGTGGGTGGTGGCGGACTCGGCGGTTTGTCTGGCCCAGCGGTAGTCGGCCTTGCCGGCCGGGGAGCGCACCATCTCCTCCACGAACGCGTACGAACGCGGCACCTTGTACCCCGACAACGACGCCCGGCAGTGGACGTCCAGCTCGGCGGCGGTCAGCTCGACGCCGGGGCGCGGCTCGACCACGGCCGCCACTCTGCTCCCCCACCGGTCGTCCGGCACACCGGTCACCACCGCGTCGAACACGGCCGGATGCCCCTTGAGCACGGCCTCGACCTCCTCCGGGAACACCTTCTCGCCCCCGGTGTTGATGCACTGCGAGCCCCGGCCGAACACGTGCACGGTGCCGTCGGCGTCCACGGTCGCCAGGTCGCCGGTGAGCAGCCAGCGGGTGCCGTCGGGGTCGGTGACGAACGTGCGTGCCGACTTGTCCGGGTCGTTGTAGTAGCCGAACGCCACCCGCCCTGACCTGGCCACCGTCCCCATCTGCCCCGAACCCGGCGGAACGGGACGTCCCCGCTCGTCCAGGACGCTGATCCTGGCCGACGGGTTGGGCTGGTAGCGCAGCCCGGTCTCGGGCGTGGAGCCGGGCAGCGCGGAGGCGGTGTAGCCGGACTCCGTCGAGCCGAAGCTGTCCACGATCATGACGCCGGGCAGCAGGCTCTGGAGCCGGTCGCGGACCGCGCCGCTCAGGATCGCGCCGGTCGAGCTGACCACGAACAGCGACGACAGGTCGTACGTGCCCGTCTCCAGCGCCTCGGCCAGCGGCCTGGCCATGGCGTCGCCCGTGATGCTGACGGTGAGCACGCGCTCGCGCTCGACCGCCCGCCACACCTCCCCGGCGTCGAACCTGGGGACGAGCACCATCGTGCCGCCCGACCACCAGCTGATGAACGTGGCCATCTGCGCGGCCCCGTGCATGAGCGGCGACGTGGCCATCATGACCATCGGGCCGGCCTTGACGGCTTCGTCCACGACCTCCTGCGGCGTGGCGCGCGGGTCGCCGTACGGGTTGCCGCCGCCGAAGGCCATGAACAGGTCCTCGACGTGCCACATCGCGCCCTTGGGCATGCCGGTGGTGCCGCCGGTGTAGATGATGTAGACGTCCTGGCCGGTGCGCGGGGCGAAGCCGCGCTCCGGCTTGCCGCGCTCCAGCGCCGCCGCGTACGGCACCGCGGAGGCGATCGACGACTCGCCCCCGACCGCGATCAGATGGTCCAGCAGCGGCGCCTGGTGCGCGACGGCGGCCACGCGCGGGTCGAACTCGACGTCGTAGACCAGCGCGCGCAGGTCGGCGTCCTGGTAGAGGTAGAGCAGCTCGGCCTCGACGTACCGGTAGTTGACGTTGATCGGCACGGCCCGGATCTTGAGCGCGGCCAGCAGCCCGGCCAGGTACTCCACGCCGTTGTACAGGTGCAGCCCGACGTGCTGGCCCGGCCCGACGCCCAGGTCGGTCAGGTAGTGGGCGAGCCGGTTGGCCTCGGCGTCCAGCTCGGCGTAGGTGCGCCGGTCGGCGCCGCAGATGACGGCGGTGCGGTCCCCGATCGCGTCGGCGAGCGCCTCGAACAGGTCCGCGTGGTTGAACTCCATCAGGGCTTCTCCCGTCCGACGATCCACATCGCGAAGAACTGGGCTCCGCCGCCGTAGGCGTGGCCGAGCGCCGTGCGGGCGCCGTCCACCTGGTGCTCGCCGGCCTGGCCGCGGACCTGGAGGGCGGCCTCGGCGAACCTGATCAGCCCCGAGGCCCCGATCGGGTTGCTGGACAGCACGCCGCCCGAGGCGTTCCACGGGATGTCGCCGTCGAGGGCGGTGGCGCCGGACTCGGTCAGCTTCCAGCCCTCGCCTTCCGCCGCGAACCCGAGGTTCTCCAGCCACATCGGCTCGTACCAGGAGAAGGGCACGTACACCTCGGCCACGTCGATCTCGCGGCGCGGGTCGGTGACGCCGGCCTGGCGGTAGACGTCGGCGGCGCAGTCCTTGCCGCCCTGGGGGCTGACGGTGTCGCGGCCGGCCCGGAAGATGGGCTCCGAGCGCATGGCGGTGCCGTGCACCCAGGCGGGGGTGCCGGTGACCTTGTGCTCGGCGGCCAGGACCATCGCGCAGGCGCCGTCGCTGGACGGGCAGGTCTCCAGGTAGCGGATCGGCTCCCAGAGCATCGGCGTGGACTCGACCATCTTCTGGTCGATGCCGGGGATCCTGAGGTGGGCGTAGGGGTTCTTCAGCGCGTTCAGCCGGTCCTTGACGGCGACCAGCGTGCCGACGTGGCCGGGCGCGCCCGACCTGCGCATGTACTCGCGGATGTGCGGCGCGAAGTAGCCGCCCGCGCCGACCACGAGCGACGCGCTGAAGGGCAGGTGGGTGGAGAGCGCCCAGGTCGCGTTGGACTCCGACTGCTTCTCGAAGGCCACGACGAGCACCCGTTCGTGCACGCCGCCCTGGATGAGGCTCGCGCCGACCAGCGCCGTCGAGCCGCCGACGCTGCCCGCGGTGTGCACCCGCATCATCGGCTTGCCCGCCGCGCCGAGCGCGTCGGCCAGGTACGCCTCGGGCATCATCACGCCCTCGAACAGGTCGGGCGCCTTGCCGACCACGACGGCGTCGATGTCCTTGAACGTCAGCCCCGCGTCCTCCAGGGCCCGCAGCGCCGCCTCGCGGACCAGGCCCGCGATGGAGACGTCCCTGCGCTTGGTGGTGTAGTGCGTCTGCCCGACCCCGATCACCGCGCACCGGTTGCCCATGATTCACGCCTCCAGGACCGTGACGAGGTTGTGCTGAAGGCAGGGGCCGCCGGCGGCGTGCCCGACGGTGCGGCTCGCGCCGCCGTCCAGGATGCGCCGCGCGGCCTCGCCGATGCGGATGAGCCCCGTGGCCATGACGGGGTTGGCGGCGAGCGGGCCGCCGGAGGGGTTGATCACCGTGTCGCCGCCCAGTTCGAGCGCCGATCGGAGGATCAGCTCCTCGTGGGGGAACTGGGCGTGCAGTTCGGCCACCTCGACCGGGCCCTTGCCGACCCCGGCGGCTCGGGCGGCGTCGGCGGCGGAGGCCGAGCGGGCCAGGTCCCGCATGCCCAGGTAGTGGGGCTCGATGCGATGGGCGATGCCCCTGATGAAGGCGGGACGGCTGGTGAGCCGCCGGGCCAGTTCGTCCGTGGCGAGCACGATCGCCGCCGCGCCGTCCGTGATGGGCGGCACGTCCGTTCTTCTGAGGGGTTCGACGGCGACGTCCTCGCCGTCCGGTTCGGGCAGGTCGAGCGCGTACGGGTTGCTTCTGCCGTCCGCCCTGGACCTGCGGACGATCTCGTCGAGGTGCTTCCTGTCCGCGTCGAGCGCGTTCGCCTGGAGTGCGGCCAGGGAGAGCTGGTCGAGACCGAGGGGTTCCAGGTAGTAGGGGTCGAGCTGGAGGGTCATGATCGTGCGGAGGTCGCCGAGCGACGACTTGCCGAAGCCGTAGACCAGGGCCGAGTCGATGTCACCGTGCTGGAGGCGGACCCACGCCTCGTACAGGGCCCAGGCGCCGTCCATCTCGACGTGGCTCTCGGAGACGGGCGGCCAGGCGCCGAGCGCGTCGAGGGCGCTGACGAACGAGAACGGGGCCCCGGCCAGGTAGTCGCAACTTCCCGAGCAGGTGAAGCCGAACCTGGTCAGCCCGGTCCGCTCCTTGACCTCGCTGATCACGGGCAGGATCAGCTCGGGCTCGGTGAGCCCGGTGTCGTGGTCGGTGTGGACGGTCTGCGCGAACGCGACGATCGCGACCTCTCTCATGACAGCTCCACGTCGGGCTCGCCGGTGGGGGCGAACCAGCGGATGTTCGCCATGGACTTGCTCCGCTCCTCCTCGGGCACCCAGACGGCCCTGACCCGCATGCCCTGGCGCACCTCGTGCGCGGGTACGTCGCCGATGAGCGCGATCATGGGGATGTCGGCGTGGTCGAGCAGGATGTAGGCGGAGACGAACGGCACTTCCGGAGCGCGCGGATCCGGCAGGTTGTTGATGGCGAACGTGGTGATCGTCCCGGTGTCGGGGAGTTCGAGCGTCTCCGGGATGAGACCTCCGCATTGGGGGCAGGACATCCGGTAGGGCACGTACACCTGGTCGCACTGCTCGCAGCGTCCGCCGAGGAAGACGCCGCGCTCGACGCCCTCCAGGAAGACGCGGAGCGAGCCGCCCGCCTGGAGGCGGTACTCGGCGCGCACGTTGGACACGATCTTCGTGACCTCGGGCGCGAAGTGGGCGATGTCGGTGATGTGGCCGGTGGGCCGGTCGCGCCACACCGGCCAGACGCGGGAGCCCTTCGACAACGCCTTGGGGTTGTCGGCGGCGACGGCGTGCACGAGCGCGGTGTCGGCGCCGTCCAGCAGGATCGTGGCCCAGGCGAAGGGCTGGTCGAGCGGGTGGTTCGCCAGGGGCTCGGGCACCCAGGCCCAGGAGGTGACCGTGCCGGCCGGGCCGACCTCGACGTACTCGGAGGTGACGGATTCGCCGGTGGCGGGGTCGTATTCGAGGGGCGGTACGAGGACCTTGCCCTCTTTCGTACGCACTCCGACGATGCGGCGGCCACGTAGCTCGGTGAGGAAACGCCCGATCACCGGCCCGGTCGTCCGGGTGTAGCCGCCGGGGAACTCCAGGACATGCTGGGCGACCAGCGGGTCGTCAGATGGCACGGTCGTGACCCTCCCAGTACGGTGCGCGGAGCTTGCGTTTGAGCAGCTTGCCGTTGGGCTCGCGGGGCATCTCGGCGATGAAGTCGATGCTCTTGGGCCACTTCATCCGGGCCAGGCGGCCCTCCAGTGAGGCGATCAGCTCGGCGGCGAGCCCGGGCCCCGGCGGCACGCCCGGCGCGGGCTCGACGACCGCCTTGATCTGCTCGCCCCACTCCTCGTCCGGGATGCCGAACACGGCCACGTCCGCGACCTTGGGATGGACCATGAGCTCGTTCTCGATCTCGGCCGGGTAGATGTTCGTCCCGCCGGAGATGATCATGTCGGCCTTGCGGTCGCAGAGGAAGAGGAAGCCGTCCTCGTCCAGGTATCCGATGTCGCCGACCGTGAAGTAGTCCTTGAGCCGGTTCGCGGCGGTCTTGGCGGGGTCGCCCTTGTACTCGAAGGGCACGCCCATCATCTTCATGTAGATCGTCCCTGGCGTGCCGGTCGGGACGGGTTCGCCCTGGTCGTCCGCGATCAGCAGCTCACTGATGGGCCAGGCGGAGCCGACCGTGCCCGGGTGCGACTTCCAGCCCTCGGGCGTGGCCAGGGTGCCGCCGCCCTCGGTGGCCGCGTAGTACTCGTAGATGCAGTCGCCCCACCACTCGAACATCGCCCATTTGACCGGGACCGGGCAGGGGGCGGCGGCGTGGATCATCCACTTGAGCGAGGACAGGTCGTACTTGGCCCTGGTGGCCTCGGGGAGCGCGAGCAGGCGCTTGAAGTGCGTGGGGACCAGGTGGGAGTTCGTGACGCGGTAGCGCTCGCACAGCCGGAGCGTCTCCTCGGCGTCCCACTTGTCCATGTAGACGAGGGTGTGGCCCATGTGCAGGGCGCTGCCGCCGAACTGGGTGACGGCGGTGTGGTAGCTCGGCGAGGTGACCAGGTGCGCGTTGGGCGGTCCGGCCGTGATGCCGAACAGGCCGAGCAGGAAGGTCATCAGCTCGGCGCCGTCGTCGGGGTCGAGGCCGCTCAGCGTGCGCCTGACGCCCTTGGGCCTGCCGGTGGTGCCCGAGGTGTAGTGCATGGTGGCGCCGGCCGTGCGGTCGGGCGGCGCGGTGTCCGGCTGCCCGCCGGTCAGGTCGTCCGCCGGGCGGAAGCCGTCCTGCCGGCCGTCCCCGAGGAGGAAGCGGCGGTGCGGCTCGATCGCCTCGGCTCCCCTGGCGCCCTCCTGGAGGAACCGGGGGTGGACGAAGAACGCCTTGGCCTCGCTGTCGGACACGATGTAGGCGATCTCCGGGCCGGTCAGGTGCCAGTTGATCGGCGTGTAGTACCAGCCCGCCTGGAGCGCGGCCAGATAGAGGACGAGGCCGTCCGCGCCGTTCGGCACCAGGCCGCAGATGCCGTCGCCCGGCTGGAGGCCGAGCTCGCGTAATCCGTGGACGAGGCGGTTCGAGCGGGCCAGGAGGTCACCCGCGCGGTGCTCCGTGCCGTCGGGGTCGACGGCCGCGATCCACTCGGGATCCGCCTGCGCCAGCCTCCAGAATCCGAGCGTGCCCATCTGATCTCCTCAGCTCAGGCGTAGCAAAACAGGAACTTGTTCTCGTTTGCTGTGCGGAGCGTATCCCGCGGGTAAAGTCCGTAGCAAGCGCTTGATTCTGTAGCTTCTGGGACTTGGGAGGCGTACATGGAGCTTCTGCCGATCAGCACCCCGCACTGCCGGGTGGAACGCGACGGCCACGTCCTGACCGTCACGATGAACCGGCCGGAGGCCCGCAACGCCCTCTCCTCGGACATGCTGATCGGACTGGCCTCGGCCTGGGCGTACGCGTCGGCCGAGCCCTCGATCCGGGTCGCGATCCTGACCGGGGCGGAGGGGACGTTCTGCGCCGGGGCCGACCTCAAGGCCATGGGCCAACCCTCGACCGATCCGGACGTCCAGGCAAGGGCCGCCCAGATCCCGAATTTCCATTGGAAGGGGCTCCTGAGGGAGGACCTGCCGACGAAGCCGATCATCAGCGCCGTCGAGGGTCACGCGGTGGCCGGCGGCACGGAGTTGCTGGTCGGCACCGATCTGAGGGTGGTGGCGGAATCGGCCACCCTGGGGCTCTTCGAGGCCAAACGTGCGCTCTTCCCGATGGGCGGCAGCGCGATCCGGCTGCCGCGCCAGATCCCGTACTGCCACGCGATGGACCTGCTGCTCACCGGCCGTTCCGTCACCGCCGCCGAGGCCCTGGCGATGGGCCTGGTCAACCGGGTCGTACCGGACGGCCAGGCGCTGGCGACGGCTCGTGAGCTGGCCGAGGACATCGCCGGTTCCGGGCCGTTGGCGGTGCAGGCGATTCTGCGGACGTACCGGGACACGCTGGGCATGCCGGAGCCGGAGGCCCTGAAGGTGTCGGACGAGCTGGGCTGGCCGGTGATCGGCTCGGAGGACGCCAAGGAGGGCACCCGGGCGTTCCGCGAGAAGCGCCCCGCCCGGTACGAGGGCCACTGACCCCGGCACACGGAGAGACGCACGTCACATCCATTCCTGTCACGTGCGGCCGGGCTGTCCCGTCGGAGAGGTGGAAGCAATCAGCCACGGCAAGGAGCGCGTCATGGAAGCTCGCATGAACCTCTTCCAGAACCAGATCACGGCCAAGGTCCTCAAGCACCTCATCACGTCCAACAAGGTGATCATGGACTCGGCTCTCCCCCTCGCGACGCAGGAGCTGGTGAAGATCCGGGCCAGCCAGATCAACGGCTGCGGCTTCTGCACCGACATGCACACCAAGGACGCCGCGCACGCCGGGGAGACCCCGATCCGGCTCAACCTGGTCGCCGCCTGGCGGGAGGCCAAGGTGTTCACCGAGGCCGAGCGGGCCGCGCTGGAGCTGGCCGAGCACGGCACCCGCATCGCCGACGCCGCCGGCGGCGTCCCGGACGAGGTCTGGGCGAACGCCGCCAAGCACTACGACGAGGAGCAGCTCGGGGCGCTCGTGTGCCTGATCGCCCTCATCAACGCCTTCAACCGGGTGAACGTCGTCACCCAGCAGCCCGCGGGCGACTACGTGCCCGGCATGTTCGACTGACGGGGAACCTCACGCCGGGAGGCACGACCTGCGGGTCAGCCCGCGCGGTCCCGCAGGTCGGCGAGGATCGCCGCGACCAGGCGCTCGCGGACGCCGCCGGGGTCGTCCCGGCCCGGGTGCCACGTGCAGGCGAGATTGAGCGCGGCGAGCCGGCCGCTGCCCAGCACCACCCGTACGGCCCGCAGCAGCGCCGGGACGTCGGGCCCGCCGGCCGCCGGGTAGCGCAGGCCGGGCAGGCAGGACGGGTCGAGGACGTCCAGGTCCAGGTTGAGCAGGAGAGGGCCGGGCGGCAGGCTCTCGGGCGTCACCTCGTCGAGGCCCGCCCGGGTCACGCCCGACGAGGCCAGGTAGCCGGCCTCGGGCGGGTCGAGGTCGCGGGCGTCGACGAGGAGCACGCGGTCCTCGGGCGGCGGACGCAGGGCCAGGCGGTCGGCCACGTCGCGGGGGCGGTAGCCGAGGAGGAAGCGCAGCGCCATGCCGCCGAGATAGCCCGACGTGGTCGTCTCCAGCGTCTGGAGGTCGCCGTGGGCGTCGATCCAGACGATCGAGGGGTCGAGCCCGGCTCGTTGCAGGCCCGCCGTCATGCCGATCGACACCGTGCAGTCGCCGGAGACCACGACGGGCCTCTCCCCCGCCCGCACGGCCCGCTCGACTGTGGTGGCGACGGCGTCGTAGAGCCGCCCGAGCCGCGACCAGACGTCCGGTCCGGGCAGCTCCACGGCGAACTCGGCGACGGGCACGCCGCCGGGCAGCGGGACGTTGAGATCGGGCTGGTGCTCATCGAGGTGGTACGGCATGTATAAGACCGACACGTCCCCACGGTAACAGCCGGACGATCAGTCCTCGGTGATGCGGCCGAGGCGTTCCAGGGCGTCCGCGTACTCCTCCACGAGCCCGAACACCACGTCCTTCGTCGAGCGCACCTGGTTGGTGAGGCCGATGACCTGCCCGGCGGGGAACGTGGCCAGCTCGGAGGCGTCCGACCGGCCGATCCGGCGCAGCGCGTCCGAGACCAGCATGAACTGCAGCGGCATCGGCAGCGTGCCCGGCGACTCCTGCGACTCCCACGCCTCGGTCCACTCGTTCCTGAGCAGGCGGGCCGGCTTGCCGGTCCAGCTCCGCGAGCGCACGGTGTCGCGCGAGGTGGCCTCCAGGATGCGGCGCTTCGCCATCTCGGGGGTGTCGGCCTCCTCGACGGTGAGCCACAGGGAGCCGGTCCAGACGCCTTCCGCGCCCAGGGCCAGGCCGGCCGCCATCTGCCGGCCGTTCCCGATGCCGCCCGCCGCGAGGACGGGGACGTCCACGGCGTCCACCACCTGCGGGATGAGCACCATGGTCGAGATCTCGCCGGTGTGGCCGCCGGCCTCGGTGCCCTGGGCGACGACGACGTCCACGCCGACCTCGACCTGCTTGAGCGCGTGGCGCGGGGTCGAGGCGAGGGCGGCGACCTTGACGCCGTGCCGGTGGGCCAGGTCCACGACGTCGGCCGGTGGCGGGCCGAGGGCGTTGGCCAGCAGGGCGATGGGATGGCGGAGCGCGACCTCGACCTGAGGACGGGCGGTGGCGTCGGTCCAGCCGAGCAGGACCCTGCCGGGGTCGGCGTCGGACGACAGCGCCGGGACGCCGTGCTTGCCCAGCAGGTTCTCGACGAACGCGCGGTGCCCTTCGGGGATCATCGCCTGCAGGCGGCCGACCAGTTCCTCGGGGGCGAAGTCGGCGCCCTCGTAGGAGGCGGGCATGACCACGTCCACCCCGTACGGTTTGCCGTCGACGTGGTCGTCGATCCACTTGAGCTCCATTTCGAGCTCTTCCGGGGTGAAATAGAGCGCGCCGAGCACTCCCATGCCGCCCGCGCGGCTGACCGCGGCGACCACGTCCCGGCAGTGGCTGAACGCGAAGATCGGGAGCTCGATTCCGAACATGTCCGTGACACGTGTCCGCATGGCCCGACGATAAGCCGCGGCGCAGCCGAACTGCAACGCGTTCTACTCTAGAACCTTTGGTCGGTCGGCTCCCACGCGTGGAACGCGTCCTAGCGCGGCAGCCGGCGCCAGAGCGGCCTCGGAAGCAGGCGCAGAAGGCCGAACGCCGGGCCGAGCGCCCGCGGCACCCACACCGACGACGCGCCCTCACGCAGCGCGCGCACGGCGGCCAGGGCCACCTGGCGGGGCGTCGAGGACAGGGGCGCGGGCGGCAGCCCCTTGGTCATCCGGCCGACGACGAAGCCGGGACGGACGATCAGCACGCGCGCGCCCGACCCGTGCAGCGCGTCGCCGAGCCCCTGCGCGAACCCGTCGAGCCCGGCCTTGGCCGAGCCGTAGACGAAGTTGGCCTTGCGCACCCGCGCGCCGGCCACCGACGAGAGCACCACGAGAGTGCCGTGTCCCTGCTCGCGCAGGACCCTGGCGGCGTGCAGGTCCACCGAGACGTGGCCGCCGTAGTTGACCGCGACGGCCTCGGCGGCGGCGGACGGGTCGGCGTCGTAGTCGTCCTGGCTGCCGAGCACGCCGAACGCGGAGATCACCACGTCGAGGTCGCCCACCAGCTCCACGGCCCGGTCGAGGACGGCGGCGTGCGAGCCCACGTCCAGCGCGTCGAACGGCAGGACGTGCACCTCGGCGGCGAGGTCGGCCGGCGGCGCGAGCTCGCCCCGGACGGCCAGCACGACCCTGGTCGCGCCCAGCCCGACCAGCAGCCTGACCATCTCCAGGCCGATCTCGCTCCGGCCGCCCAGCAGCAGCACACTGTCCACGGCCCCGAGCGCGTTCCTCACAAGGCCCTCCGGCCCGAAGCGACGGTCCCGGGGCGCGAAGCGGCGGCCCTCCCGAGCGCGGCGCCGGCCGTCGAGGGCGAAGCGGTGGTCACAGTCGTAGTCTCCTGGACAGATCCGAGCGGAACAGGCCCTCCGGGTCGGCCTCGTCCCTGATGCTCCGCCATCGTTCCAGTTCGGGGTACATCGCCGCCATCATGTCGGCGCGCAGGCGGGCGTCCTTGGCCAGGTACACCCGTCCCCCGGCCTGCGCGACGCGCTCGTCGAAGCCGCGCAGGAGCCCGCTCAGGCCGCGCTGACCGGCCGGGATGTCCAGGGCCAGGGTCCAGCCGGGCACGGGGAAGGACAGCAGACCGCCCGAACCGGGACCGAACCGCTTGAGCACGGTCAGGAACGACACCGTCCCGTGCGCCGACAACGCCCCGACGATGCCGCGCAGCGTCTCCTCCGCGCCGAACGGCACGACGAACTGGTACTGGACGAAGCCGCGCGAGCCGTACATGCGGTTCCAGCCCTCGACGAAGTCGAGCGGGTGGAAGAACGGCGCGATGCCCTGCGTGACGGTCGCGCTCCGCGGCGCCCTGCGGTACCAGAGCTCGTTGAACGCCCGCACGCTGAGCCCGTTGAGCAGGCCGTCCGGCGCCCACGGCGGCGCGTGCAGCCGCGCGCGCGGCGCGAAGGCCAGGGCGTCCTCGTCGCCGGGCGCGAAGCCCGGCGGCGGCTTCTCCGTGTCGCGCGGCGCGTGGTCGCCCCTGGTCAGCACGCTGCGGCCCATCCGGCGTCCCCGGGCGAGCAGGTCGATCCAGGCGACCGTGTAGCGGTAGCGGTCGTCGGTGCGGGCCATGACGTCGAGGGTCTCGTCCAGGTCGGCGGTGCGCCGGACGTCCACCCGCATCAGGGACGTCTCCACGGGCACGCAGCCGAACGTCGCCTCGGCCACCACCCCGGTCAGCCCCATGCCGCCGACGGTCGCCCGGAAGAGCGGTTCGCCGGGACGCAGCACCCTGGCGGCGCCGTCGGCGGTCACCAGGGTGAGCGAGCGGACGTGCGCGCCGAAGGAGGAGTCGCGGTGGTGGTTCTTGCCGTGCACGTCGGCCGCGACGGCCCCGCCGACCGTGACGTGCCTGGTCCCGGGGCTCACGGGCACGAACCAGCCCTGGGGCACGAGCGCCGTCATCACCTCGTGCAGGCTGACCCCGCCCGCCGCGGTCACGACGCCGGTGTGCTCGTCGAAGCTCCACGTGTCCAGGCCGGTGCAGTCCAGGACGAGGCCGCCGGCGTTCTGGGCGGCGTCGCCGTACGAGCGGCCGAGCCCGCGGGCGACGACCCCGCGGACCGGCGCGGCCAGGACCAGGTCGCGCAGCTCGGCCAGGGAGCGGGGGCGCCGCAGCTCGGCGGGGCTGGGCGAGGTGCGTCCCCAGCCGGTGAGGAACGTGCTCATGTGTAGATCCCCAGCCCCACCAGGACGACCAGTGCGGCGGCGAAGACGAGGGTGTGCCGGTCGCGGATCACCAGCTCCTCGGGCTCCTCCCCGGCGCCCCGCTCGACGAGCAGGTTGTGCCGGAGCACCAGGAGCAGGAACGGGACGATGCTGAGCCCGTAGAACAGGTTCTCGTGCGCGTTCAGCGCCCACAGGCAGTACGTGACGATCATCGCCCCGGACGCCATGACCCGCACCTGCGTCAGATAGGCGGCCGGGTACGCGGCGAGCGTGGCCCGCGTCCCCGACACGCCCCGCGACCGCAGCTCGGCCTCGCGCTTGCCTGCCACGAGCTGGAGCGCGGCCAGCGAGACGACCATGAGGAACCAGCCGGTCACCGGCACGCCGACGGCGACGGCCCCGGCGAAGGCCCTGATCACGTGGCATCCGGCGACCGCGATGAGGTCCACGACCTCCTGGTGCTTGAGCCACGTCGTGTAGGCCAGGGTCAGGGCGACGTACCCGGCGACGACCGCGGGCGACTGCCAGCCGCCGGTGAGCGCGGCGACCGCGGGCCCGAGGACCAGCAGGACGACCCCCGCCACCCGGGCCGTGCGCACCGACACCGCGCCGGAGGCGACGGGACGGCGGCGCTTGCGCGGGTGCAGCCGGTCGGCCTCGACGTCGGAGGCGTCGTTCAGCAGGTAGGAGCCGCTGGCGGCCAGGCAGAAGGCGGCCAGGACGAGCAGCGCCGACAGCAGCCGGCCCGGCTGCCCGAGCACCCCGGCCGCCATGGGGGCGGCCAGGACGAGCAGGTTCTTCAGCCACTGGCGCGGCCGGGCGGCCCTGGCCAGGGCCAGCGCGGGCGCGGCCGACCAGGGCCGGGCGACCACGCCCTGGCTCATGCGGACCGGCGGCCGCGCAGGGCGAGCAGCAGGCCGCCCAGGAGCAGGACGACCCCGACCACGCCGAGCACGATCGGCAGCGTGGTCCTGATCAGGTTGATCTGGCTCTTGCCGTCGGCGGCGCTGTCGACCAGGCCCTTGACCGTGTCGTCGGTCATCTTGGCGGTGGCCACGAACGCCTTGGAGCGCTCGATGCCGTCCTGGCTCTTGAGCACCTCGTTGCGGACCTGCTCCTGCTTGACGGGCGCGCCGGTGGTGGGCTCGATCCAGTAGGTGACGGTGCCGGAGTAGAACCGGTTCAGCTGCACGTCGCCCGTGGTGCCCATGCCGAACCAGGCGGCGGGGGCGTTCAGGGTCTGCGTCCTGGTCTCGGGGACGGTCTGCTCGAACTTGTACGTGGCCAGCCCGTCGACCTGCTCCTCGCCGACGAACTTGGCGTCGAACGCCTTGCCCGCGCTGGCGTTGAACACCAGGTAGGTCTTCTTCTCCACGTCGAACGGGAACTTGTAGATCTGCCCCTGGAGCTGCACGGGGGCCTTGTCGATGCTGACGCCGCAGCAGTTGAGCCCGACGCCGGTGCGCTTGTCGAAGGCGCTGCGCCGCTCGCTGAAGTTGATGCCGGGCTTGCTGTTGGTGACGTCGTTGACGGCGGTGAACTCGTCCCAGACGACGCGGTCGTCGCTGGCCTCCTTCACGTCACCGCGGGTGGTCACGATGATGTCGAGGTCGCCGGTCAGCACCTTGCCGTCGGGGATGCTGAAGTACTGGGCGCCCGTCGCGTGCAGCTTGCTGATGCTGTACTGGTCGCCCTTGGCGGCCATGAAGGCGGGCGCGACCTGGAGGCGGACCAGGGGAGCCAGAACGATGAGGAATGCCCCGACGGCGATGAGGACGCTGCCAACGACGACCCGGTTCATGGACCCTCCATGTGTGCAGGTGCACGGACGCCTGTTTGGGTGGTTAAGTACTGAAACGAACTACCTACTCGCCGGTATGTTATTGCGATGAGTGACCGACGTCACCAGGGATGCGGAAACGTGACCGAAACAGGTTCTACTTCGAGCGGGGTTCCGGTGGTCTCAGGACACCAGACCTCGCTCGACGGCGTGCGCGCCGTGGCCGCCTTCGCCGTCCTGCTCTTCCACGTGTCCATGGAGGCGGGGACGGCCCTGGACCCGGGGTTCCTGGGCGGCGTGCTGTCCAGGGGCGAGATCGGCGTGCCGATCTTCTTCACGCTCTCCGGCCTGCTGCTGTACCGGCCGTGGGCGGCGCAGGTGCTGCTCGGCGACCGGGCCCCGGACACCCGCCGCTACCTGTGGAAACGCTTCTTCCGGATCATGCCGGCGTACTGGCTGGTGGTCGCCGTGGCGCTGCTGCTGTGGGGCGAGGCGCACCGGGCCGACCCCTGGACGTGGGCGCAGATGTTGTTCCTCGTGCACACCTACGACATCACCCCCTGGTGGTACGGCCTCGGCCCCAAGGGGCTGGGCCAGATGTGGAGCCTCGCGGTCGAGCTGACCTTCTACCTCACGCTCCCGCTGATGGCGGCCGTGCTGCGCAGGTTCGCCCTGCGCGGCGACCCCGACCTGCGGACCAGGGGCCGGCGGCTGCTCGTCGGCCTGGCCGCCTTCGGCGCGCTGTCGTACGTGTACACGGTCTTCGAGTACTTCCCCGACTACCGGCCCTGGATGAACATCTGGCTGCCGCGCTCCTGGACGTTCTTCGTGCCCGGCATGGCGCTGGCCGTGCTGACCGTCTGGGCCAGGGCCCAGGACGGCCGCGCACGGCGGCTGAGCGCCGCGCTGGCCTCCTCCTGGGGCACGCTGTGGGTCATCGCGGGCCTGGCGTACCTCATCGCCTCGACGCCGGTCACCGGGCCGCGCGCGGTCGGCCTGGGCAGCATCTGGACCGCGTTCTACGAGCAGGGCCTGTACACGCTCGTCGCCTTCTGCCTGGTCGCCCCGGCCGCGCTGGAGCCCGGACGGTCCACGCGGGTGCGCGAGCTGCTCGGCGGACGGGTGATGAGCTACCTGGGCCAGATCTCCTACGGCGTCTTCCTGTGGCAGTTCGTCATCCTCTACCTCTGGTACGACTTCACCGGACAGAAGCCGTGGACCGGCAACCTCCTGGTCAACCTGGTCGCCGTCACCGCCATCACCGTCACCATGGCCGGGCTCACCCACCGCTACGTCGAGGAGCCCGCCAGGCGGCTCGTCCGCCTGGTGCCTCAGCGCGCCGCCGGACCCGGCTCGCCGAAGGCCACCGCCCTGAGGCAGAACGCCTGACCCTGCGCCCCGGCCGCGGTGATCCGCATGCCTTTGCCCGGCCCGTCGTGCGGCACGTAGAACAGCGCGCCCATGGCGCCGGTCGCGGGCAGCGTGGCCGCCCGCTGGGCCTCGCCGACCTCCACCACGACCTGCACGGGCTGCGGGCTGACGTACGACATGGCCACCACCACGCCGGCCCCGCCGAAGGACTCGACGGGGAACTCCTTGCCCGCCGGGTAACACCTGCGCCCCTTGACCGCGTCGAAGAACGGCGCCACCCGTCCCACCAGGACGAGCTTGCCCGTGTCGTCCAGCACGTACGGCTCCGACGACGGCCGCGGGTCGCGCATGCGCTCCCGGGTCTCGGCGTCGACCAGCGGCGCCAGCACGTACGAGGTCATCCGGCGCTCCCCGTTCCACGGCAGGACGATCTCCGGCGGCACGGGACGGGCGTAGATGTCGGCGTCCCCGGCCGCCGCGGCCAGCGAGGTCCTGGCGTTCTCCAGGTACGTCCTGACCCGGTCGCCGGTGAGCGTGTCGCCGAAGGTGTTGATCGAGATCAGCGACACGACGAGGAACACGGCGGTCAGCCCGGCGCCGACGGCCGGCATGCTCGACGGCGCCGGCCTGCGGACGACGTCGGGCTCGTCCTCCACCGGCATGACGGCCAGCGCCAGGCAGAGCGCGAAGAGCACGGCGGCGTCGGCGACGTACCGGGTCTCGGCGCCGACCAGGTCCCAGGCGGTGGCCCGCGCGATCACGGTGGGCACCGCGTCGGCGACCACCACGTAGGCCGCCAGGATCGCCCACGCCCGCCAGGCCCGCCTGCGGTACACGCAGGTCACCACG
The DNA here is from genome assembly GCF_040642995.1 of Nonomuraea sp. NPDC047529. Taxonomy (NCBI): domain Bacteria; kingdom Bacillati; phylum Actinomycetota; class Actinomycetes; order Streptosporangiales; family Streptosporangiaceae; genus Nonomuraea; species Nonomuraea sp. NPDC047529. The sequence continues at coordinate 117,844 of NZ_JBEYTJ010000019.1, forward strand.
ACCAGCGCCGCGAGCACCGCCCACGCCACGACCACGGTGACCGGGGCCGGGTCGGCCAGCCCGCCGGTCGAGGTGACGCCGCCCCAGCGCAGCGGGCCGCCGACGGCCCCGGTGGGGAAGGTCTCGCCCAGCAGCCTGCGCAGCAGCCCGGGGACCACCTCGGCCTTCGGGCCGGTCAGCGCGTCGGCCCCGGCGGTGTCGCGGCGCAGCCAGTAGAGCAGGGCGTACCCGGCCAGCAGCAGGCCGTGCGCCCACCAGACGGGCCTGCGCAGCTCGGCGAGCAGGGCGCGGGCCCACAGGCCCCGGCCGAGGTAGGCGCTGCTCACCCCGAGCACCACGAACGGGATGAACACCCCCTTGGTGGAGAAGGCCATCCCGACGGCGGTCCAGGCCAGGGCCCGCCAGCGGCCCTTGCCCTCGCGGACGTACCGGACGTGCGCGGCCAGCGCCGCGACCAGCGCGAGCTGCAACGGCACGGCGTTGAGCGCGGCCGACCACCAGCTCATGGCGGGCGCGGTGAGCGGCGCGAAGGCGTAGACGGTCAGCGCGGCGAGCACGGCCGCCCGGTCGCCGAACAGCCGCCGCAGCAGCACCAGGAACATGACCGAGGCGGCCCCCTGGATCGCGACGGTCACGAACGACACCAGCGCCCAGCTGTACGGCGCCACCGACGTGAGCAGCCACACCAGGCCGAGCGCGCCCGGCATGAGGTGCCCCTTGTGCACCCTCATCAGGTACTCCCAGGTCGGCCCGCTGTCGCCGGCCCCGGCCACGAAGAGGAAGTCGTCCTCGACGAAGTAGGCCTTGCTGAGCAGGCTCGCCCGGAACACCAGCGAGACCACGATGATCAGCAGGCCCACGCCGATGACCGGCCCGGTGCGCACCGCCGGGATCGTGATCTGGAAGGGCTCTGCTCGCTTGAGGTCTTCAGTCATGGACGTATCCCTCCACTGCAGTAAGCTCCGCGCCGTGGACACCGAACCGTTCCGAGCGGATCTCGGCAGATCCGTCCGTTTGCTGCGCGCCTTCCGCCTGGAGCAGAGCGACCCCGACTTCTTCTACGGCACCCTGGCCAGGGACACGGTGGCCCAGCTCGCGACCTACACCGACCTGGCCGGCGCGACCGTGGCCGACATCGGCGGCGGCCCCGGCTACTTCGCCGACGCCCTGCGCGCGGTCGGCGCGCGTCCCCTGTGCGTCGACTGCGACGCCGGTGAGATGCGCCTGCGCGACGGCGTGCCGCCCCGCGACGCCGTGCTCGGCAGCGCGCTCGACCTGCCGCTCGCCGACGGCTCGGTGGACGTGTGCTTCTCCTCCAACGTGCTGGAGCACGTCCCCGACCCGCTGCGGATGGCCTCCGAGATGGTCCGGGTGACCCGGCCGGGCGGCGTGGTGTACCTGTCGTACACGATCTGGTTCTCGCCCTGGGGCGGCCACGAGACCTCCCCCTGGCACTACCTCGGCGGCCACTACGCCGCCCGCCGCTACGCCCGCACCCACGGCAGGCCCCCCAAGAACGTCTACGGCGAGAGCATGTACGCCATCGGCGTGGCCAAGCCCCTGGCCTGGGCGCGCGGGCGGCGCGACGTGGAGATCCTCGACGCGATTCCCCGGTACCACCCACGCTGGGCCAGGCACGTCGTCCACCTACCTGGCATCCGCGAGCTGGTCACCTGGAACCTGCTCCTCGTCCTGCGCCGCAGGTGAGCGCCGCCGCGACAACCACAGGGCGGCCACCACGCAGCCCACGCCGAGCAGGCCGCCGCCGATCGGCGCCACCGTGCCGAGCAGCAGGATCCAGCGCCGGTAGGCCGCCGCCGTCGCCAGGGACGCGGCGACGTCCGACTCCGAGGTGCGGAGGTCGGCGTCGAGGGCGGTCAGCCGGCCCCGGCCGTCTGCGGTGACCAGCGTCTCGGTCACCTCCTCCTGCGTCCTGACGGGCAGGCCGCTGACCGGTTCGACCCAGTACGTGCGCCGGATCTCGGCGTAGCGGCCGAGGCCGACGTCGCCCTTGCCGGGCAGGCCGAGCAGGTGGCGCGGCAGCGGCGGCGTCTCCCCGGGCACGAGCCGGCGCGGCGTGCGCTGGACGTAGCGGTACGTCTCGACGCCGCGCACCCGCTCGACCCCGTCGAAGGCGGCCGTGACCGGGCGGCGCAGGCGCAGGTCGAACAGCGGGTAGTCGCGGCGTTCGGCGTTGAAGGGCCAGCGGAAGGCCTGCCCGATCTGCCGGACGGAGACGTCCTCGTCCAGGTACTCGCCGCAGCAGTTCACGATCTCGCCGGTACGCCGGTCGAAGGCCAGGCGGCGTTCGTGGTAGTCCAGGCGGCGGCCGTCGCGGGTGGCCAGGGAGACCGACTCGCCCCACACCGCCCGGTCGTCGTCGCCGGCCAGCACGTCGCCGATCAGCCACCGGGTCTGGACCAGGTCGCCGGTCGTCTGCCGCATGGTCGCCGGGTCCACGTACGTGGCCGACGCTGCGGTCGCCCTGGTCATGCTCTGCTGTTCGAGGGGGGCCTTGAGCACCTGGTCGTAGACGTACAGGCGGGTCAGGGGGATGAGCGTCAGCAGGAAGGCGCCCACGCCGGCCAGCACCGGCGCGAGGCTCCTGCGGCTCAGGGGGGTCACGGCCGGGGCACCGCCTGTCCTGGCGTCACGTCGCCCAGGCACAGGCCGGGCGGCACGTCGTGCACGACGATCCGGTCGGCCCCCGGCGCGGCGAGCACGAAGACCCTGCCGAAGCCCGCGCGCAGCTTCACGTCGGTGGCGCGGTCGCCCATCCACAGGGTGACCGTCGTGTCGGAGCGCGCCGCGTACCCCAACCTGACCAGGGTGCCCTCGACGCGGGTGACGCGGTTGTCCAGCGGCACCTGGACGGTCCCGCCGGTGACCGGCCAGCACCGGTCGCGCGTGGTGGGCACGAGCGGGATGCCCTGCACGTCCACCGGCCGCAGGCGGCCCTGGTCGTCGAAGACGAGGCCGTCGAGCGCGGCGGGCGGCGCCTGCATCCTGGCCCTGAGCGCGGGCGTGGCCATCGCGCCCAGCACCCGCGAGGTCAGGCTGTAGGTCCGGTACGAGTTCGGCAGCACCTCGGTCGGCACCAGCCGGTCGTAGATCACGCTGTCGGGGGCCGCCCTGGCCAGCTCGGCGCGGGCGGTCTCGATGTAGTCGTGCCGCCGTTCGGCGCCCATGTACCCGGCGAAGAGCGTCACCGTGACCAGCGACGCGCCCGCGAACAGGCCGAGCATCGCGCCGGCCGCGCCCGTCACCCGCTCCCGCGCCGGCAGCGCCCTGCGGTACGGCTCCTCCTCGCCGCGCAGCGGCAGCAGCACCAGGCCCACGACCAGCGCGAGCAGCGGGACGGCGTCGGCGACGTACCGGGTGTCGGTGCCGACGAACGAGCCCAGCAGGTGGACGCGTCCCCACAACACCGGCAGCGCGTCGGCGACGAGCAGGTAGCCCAGCAGCGTGGCCCAGGCCAGGAGGGCCCGCCTGCGGTACCGGCTGGTGATCACCACCAGCGCGGCGAGGACGGCGAGGGAGGCGATCACCAGCGGCAGCGGCGGCGAGGCCACTCCCCAGTCGCCGCCCGCGAACCACCGCCACGGCCCGCCGAGCACGGTGGTGGCGAACGTCCTGCCCAGCAGCTCCCACAGGAAGCCGAGGGCCTGGTCGAAGATCGGCAGCGCCCCGGTGTTCGGCGCCGCCGACGACCGCTGGACGTAGAGCGCGCCGAAGGTCACCAGCACGGTGAGGTACATGCCCCAGGCGGCCAGGTGGCGGCGCAGCGCGGCGCGCAGCCCGCCGTGGTAGATCGCGGTGAGGGCGAACAGCAGCAGCGGCAGCGCGAACCCCTTGACGAAGCCCAGCAGCCCGACCAGCACCCACAGCGCCGCGGCCACGGCGTGCCGCAGCCTGCCCGTGCGCAGGTGATGCCAGTGCGAGGCGACCGCCATGGGCAGCGCGACCTGGAGGAAGACGGTGTTGAGCCCGGCCGCCCACCAGGCGAGCGCGGGCACGGTGACCGGCGCGAGGAGGAAGACCAGCAACGGCACGAGCGTCGCCGGCCGCCTGCCGAAGACCACCCGCAGCATGCGCAGCACGCCGAGGGCGGCCACGGCGTGCAGCGCCAGCACCGTGCCGGCCGCCCACCCCCAGTCGAAGGGGTGCAGCCGGGAGACCAGCCAGGCCAGCAGGAAGCCGCCCGGCATGAACTGGCCGAAATGGATCCGGGTCAGGTAGTCGAACGACAGGTCGCTCTCCATCGCCCTGGCCACGAACTCGTAGTCGTCCTCCTTGAAGTACGCCTCCTGGACGACGGCCGCCTTGCCCGCCATCGCCACGGCGATGAGCACGAGCCCGGCCAGCAGGACGCCGTGGCGGCGGATCCGGCGGGCGGCCCACGCCACCGGGCCGGGAACCGTGATCACGGTCCCCGGACGCGGCTTGATCGTGTCGGTCACGGAACACTCGTCATGGTCGGGCCGCCTGCGGCGACGGTGATCGGTACGGTCGTCTGCCTCACCGGCGCCCGCCTGGCCGCCACCTCGACGATGAGCTGCCCGAGCAGCGGCAGGCAGAGCAGTTGCGTCCACAGGCCGCCCGCGCCGAACGCCGTGGCGACCGTGACGGCCAGGTAGAGCGCGATCCCGCCGGGCGGCCCGAGCAGCAGGGTCCAGCGCCGCCGCCCGCGCAGGTGCTCGGCCTCGCGCAGCGGACGCGACCAGGCGCCCAGCACGAACGCCACTCCGGCCACGCCCGCGCCCGCCGGCCCGCCGACCCAGTAGCCGAGTGCCACGGCGAAGACCGCGACGTGCCGGACGCGCGGCCGGGCGGCCAGGACGGGCGCGAGATGGCGTCCCGGCCTGCCCCTTCCCACCAGGGCCAGCCCGGCGACGAGCAGCGCCAGCGCCCCGCCCGCCGCGAGCCCCGCCCGGTACGGCTCGTCCGGCTCGTACGTGAGCGTCACCGTCCCGGCGGTGAACGCGGGCAGGAACCACGCCTGCCGCCAGCCGTCCAGCCGGACCGGCTTGAGCGCCGCGGCCCCCAGCGTGGCCTTCCAGCCGGCGTTGAAGTTCTCGTTGACCACCAGGTAGGAGTCGTCCTGCACGCTGACCTGGACGACCCGCTCACCGGCCGCCCACTTGCCGACCGGCGTCGGCCGCATGACGGTGGGCCCGGCCGCCGGGCTGCCCGGCTCGTGCCGCACGACGGCCGACTCGACCCGGTACGACTCGCCCGGCCGCACCGACAGCCGGGTCGGACCGGCCACGAGCTGCAGCCGCTCGCAGGTCTCGAAGGTCACCGGCCGGCCGGTGACCACGTCGTGCAGGGTGCCGCCGGTGATGGCGGTGTGCACCTCGTTGCCGTCGATGGTGAGCGTCGGCCCGAAGCCGCACGGCAGCGTGAGCTTGAAACCGGTCAGCGCGCCGAGCGGCCGTACGCCGGGGAAGGCCACGTCGCTGATCTCGATGGGCCGCCCGCCCGACGCCCCGAACTCCAGCGCGACCTTCTTGGCCCGCATCTCCGGGAAGCGGATGAGACCGTCCGTGCCGACCCAGCTCTGCCGCACGCCGCCCTCCGCGCGGATCGTCACCCGGACGGGAGGGGCGCCGAGGTAGGAGTCGGGCGTGATGACGCGGAGCTGCGACAACTTCGTCTCGCGGGCCAGCTCGACGGTCAGCGTGGGCCTGGGGTCGAGCGGGTCGGCGAACCAGGCCGTCTTCGGGTCGCCGTCGAAGGCCCAGCGCCCGCCCGCCGCGCCGCCGTCCACCGAGGTGGAGGAGGCGCGCACGCTCAGGGGGTCGCCGGGCAGCGTGCTGAGGCGTTCGACGGTGGCGCGGTCGGTGACGGTGGTGCGGCCCGAGACGCCGTACGCGCCGTCCTTGCCGGTGACGAAGGTGCGGTCGAAGCCGTTGCCGTCGTCGCCCAGCACCTCGTGGCCCTTGGCGCAGCTCCAGGCGGCCGAGCCCCTGACGCAGCCGGGCACGTCGCCGGTCCTGGCCAGCGCGATCGTGGCCGGCTCGCCGGTGTCCTCGCGCGGGTCGGGCACGACGATCGACCGTCCGGGCTGGACGCCGGGGATGGTCAGCTCGGTGATGCCGACCCGGCCGCCCAGGCGGTTGGCCGGTTGGTAGGCGGTGGCGACGACCTTGACGCGCAGCCGCTCGACCGGGCCCTTCGGCACGGCCAGCTCCTGCGGGTCGGCGGTCGCGCGCACCTTCTGGCGCAGCGAGCCGGCACCGGTTTCCACGACGACCTCGCTGGGCGGCGGGCCGATCGGCGAGTTCTCGAACGCCACCTGGATCGTGGGGATCGTCAACGGGTCGGCGAAGGTCACCTCCAGCCACTCGCCCACCGCGCCGTTCCAGCCGGTGGAGCGCCAGCTCGTGCGCCGGTCGCCGTCCAGGGCGGCGAAGGGCTGGTGGGCGGGCTCGCGGCTGTTGGGGGCGGCCCCGACGTCGGCCTCGGAGCTGGAGGCGGTGACGCCCGCGACGCCGGTGAGGCCCGCCGTGGACACGTATCGCGCCCAGCCGGGGTCGAGCAGGTCGTTGGAGGGCGAGCTGCCGCGCAGGGGCTCGTCGGCCGTGAGCGTGGCGCTGGCGTTGCGGCGCAGGTCGGCGAAGGCCACCTCCCGGCGGCGCAGCGTGTCGGTCAGGATCGTGTCGTGCGCGGGCACCTTGACCACGCCCGCGTCGTCGTTGAGCAGGACGGGCCGGTCGTCGCCCAGGAGGCCCTGCTCGGCCAGGGAGAGCACGGACTCCGGCGCGCCGCCCACGCGCAGCGGGCGGGTGGCGTCCACGGTGCCGACCAGCGGCGCGGCCCCGGCCACGCGGTAGATCTCGACGGCGGGGTAGGGCTGGTCCAGCCAGGCGGCGGCTCTGCCGTACTGGCCGATGCCGACGCCCGGTCCCATCTGGGCCACGAGCGAGACGCCGGGCGAGTCCTCCAGCGCCTGGTGCACCCGGACCGGCCAGGCCGTGCCGATCGTCGCCCGGTCCAGGTCGTTCCTGACGACCAGGTACGACACCCCCATCCGGCGCAGCGTGGCGGCCAGCCCCGGCGAGCCCTGGCCGGTGGCCAGGCGGTCGTCCACGGCGGCCATGAGCCGCGAGATGCCGGCCGAGCCCCACGGCACGATCGTGTGCGTGGACCAGCGGGCCTGCGAGAGCGCCTGCAGCGGCTCGTCCAGGGGGCGGCCCCAGAGGTACTCCCCGCGTTTGGCGCCCGGCACGGCCAGCACCATGCCGTCGCCGGCGTTGCGGTTGAGCCAGGTGATGGCCTGCCGCCAGTAGTCGGGGATGGCGGTGAAGCCGCCGGCGGGGGCGAGGCCGGCGTACAGGACGGGCAGGCCCGACAGGGCCACGAGCCCGGCGGCCAGCGCGGTCAGGGGCGTGCGCAGGCGCGGACGCGCCAGGGAGAGCAGCCCCGCGAAGCCGAGCGCGACGGGCAGCCGGATCAGCGCGTCGAACTTGTGCAGGTTGCGGAAGGCGGCCAGCGGGCCGTCGAGCAGCCCGACCATGAACTGCTCGTGCGGCGTGCCCGGATGGCCGGTGGTGATGATGGCGATCCCGCACAGCAGGCTGATCAGCAGGAACGGCCGCTCGGGCAGCCGGCGCAGGGTGAGCCCGGCCAGGCCGAGCGCGGCCACGGCGGCGGTGACCACGATCAGCCACGGGACCGTGGACTGCTGGTGGGCGTCGGGCAGCCAGGTCTGGCCGTCCACGGTCAGGAAGCTGAGCCAGCTCGACGTGCCGCGCAGGGCGTTGACCAGGGACGTCACGCCGGTCGTCGCGGTGGCGGTCTCGATGTAGGGCAGGAACGAGAAGATGTAGCCGCCGAGCGTGAGCAGCGGCACGGCCCACCACATCGAGGCCAGCGCGACCAGCGGCAGCCACCAGGCGATCAGGCGGCGTTTGACCGGCCCGCCGCGCCTGGTCAACAGGTACACCATCGGCACCACGAGCACGGCCGCCTCGGCCACCGCGTTCACGCCGCCGCAGAACAGGAAGGCGAACGCCGACAGCGCGGCCGACCGGCGCGGCGTCAGCTCGCCCTTGGCCCCCTTGACCAGTGGGAGAAGGATCCACGGCAACACGGCGCTGGGCAGGAACTCCGAGGAGTTGATGCCGATCAGCGCCTGGGCGTGCGGCGCGAGCGCGTACACGAATCCGGCCAGGACGCGGGTGTGCGGGCCGCCGACGCCGAGCGCGCGGGCGAGCCGGACGACGCCGAGGAAGGCGGCGCACAACACGAGCGACATCCACAACCGCTGGACGGTCCACGACTCCATGCCCAGCTTGAGGAAGATCGCGTAGAACGGGCCCATCGGGAACAGGTAGCCGTACGCCTGGTTCTGCAGGTGGCCGAAGTAGGCGCCGTCCCACAGGTGCAGCGCCCGGCCGAGGAAGCCCAGCGGGTTGACCGCCATGTCGAGCTTCGTCTCGGGGATGATCTTCTCGGTCGAGGTGTTGAACGCGATGGCGCCGAGCAGGAGGCAGGCGGCGAGCAGCCGCAACCTGTGCCTGATCCGGGCCTCGTAGCTTTCGACGGCGCTCTCGACGATGGAGTCCCCGCGTTCCCCCGGGGGTCCAGGCGAGGCTTGGGTCACTGAGGGGCTCCGCCGCAATCTTGGAGTTTCGCCAGGACAAGTCCGGTCATGCTAGCCCCAGTTCGGGCCCACGTAAATTCCCTGGCCCAGGCGCGGCAGGCCGCGGCCACCTCCGCCCGCCGCCGCGGGTCGGCCAGCTCCTCCAGCGCGCGGCCGGTCACCTCGGCCAGGCTCTCCCCGTCCCGTACGAGCCACCCGGTGACGCCGTCCCGTACGGAGTCGCGCAGCCCGGCCACGTCGTAGGCCACGGTGGGCACGCCGAGCGCGGCGGCCTCGATGACGGTCAGGCCCCAGCCTTCGAACTCCGAGGCCGTCACGTTGAGCCTCGCCGCGGCCAGCAGGGCGTTCTTGCGCGGTTCCGGCAGGAAGCCGTGCAGCTCGACGCGTCCGTCCAGGCCCTGGTCGGCGACCCGCGCGGCCAGGGCGTCGCGTTCGGGGCCGCGGCCGACGACGTGCACCCGCAGGCCCGGCCAGGCGCCGCCGAGCTCGGCGGCCAGGTCCACGACGCGCTCGATGCGCTTGTGGCCGATCAGGCGGCCGGCGTACACGAGGGCGGGGTCGCCGGCCGCGTCCGGCGGCTCGGTCCGCGCGGGCTGGGCGCAGCCGTTGGGCACGACGGTGACCGGCGCGAGCCAGCGCAGCTTGTCGGCCAGGTCGCGCCTCGACGACTCCGAGACGGTGATCGTCAGGCAGCGCCGGTAGACCAGCCGGGCCACCTGGCCCTCCACGAAGCAGCCGATCCGGGCCAGCCAGGCGGGCAGGAAGGCGTGGAACTGCCGGTCGTGGACGTGGTGCACGAGGCTGATCACGGGTGTGCGGCGGCGGACGACGAGCGGGGAGAAGAAGGGAATGCCGTTCATGGTGTCGATGACGACGTCCACGCGCCGCCGGTGGACCAGCAGCCAGAGCGGGACCAGCAGGTAGACCAGGTACGGGTTGCCCATCCTGCGCAGCTCGACCCCGTCGAGCACCTCGGCGCGGCGCTGCCCGCGCTGGCGGCCGGTCACGAACACGACCGAGGCTCCCTGGGTCAGCAGGAACCGGCTGACCTGCCAGGCGTACTCCTCGGCGCCGCCGGCCGTGGACTGCCGGGGCTCGCGGAAGTTGAGCATCGCCACGCGGACGCCCGCGAGTGGCCGCTCGTCCGCCGTCCTGTCGCTCGTACGCGGCTCGGCCAGCCGTGCCGGGTCCGCCTTGCGCTCACCGGTAAAGACCACCGTCACTCCTCGTCGGCCGGCATGCGGGCATGGCGGAGCCACACTCCGTGCTCGCTGTGCATGGCCCCGCGTCAAGCGGGATGGATCACCTGGTGCCGTAGTTGTAGAGCGGCTGGTTGGGTGGGGTGAGCGAGGGTGAGGCCACGTTGACCACCGCGACCGAGGCTCCGACCGCCAGCAGGGCTCCTATTGCCAGGGCCACGAGAAGTCGCAACACGAAGCACTCCCTTCCTTCCGGTGACGCGGTGTGCCGAGACTAGAACGTGTTTCGTCTTGAATCCATAACATTGGTCAAACCGTGATAAAGCAAGTTACCCTCCGGTACATCATGAAACAGCCGGTCAATGCCGCAGCAAGCGCAGCTCTTCGCCGTCGAAGACCGTTCTCCACCCGGGCGGCGCGGACGGGAACCCGTTCTCGCCCGCGGCCATGAGGAGGTATCTGGCAGGCAGCTCGCCGTAGGCGTGGGCGGCCAGCAGGTCGCCGGCACGGCGGTTCAGCGGGTCCTCGCCGCGCACCCGCAGCCGGCCGCCGCCGGGCAGCCCGACGAGCAGCGTGTCGTCCCAGAGCACCCGGCGCCTGAACAGCTTGGTCGCGGGGTCGAGCACCACCCGCCCGCCGTTCCAGGCGAAGGCCCGGTGGGCACCCCAGGGCAGCGACACCAGGGCTCCCGGCGCCGGGTCGCCGTCCACGATCCGCCGGACCGCCGTCCATTCCGCCGGGTACGTCACCGCCTCCAGCCGGCCGAACGCCCCCAGCGCGAACGTCGGCAGCGCCAGCACCGGGGCCAGCACCCCGACCAGCGCGAGCGCGCCCGACCGCAGGACCGAGGCCAGGCCGACCGCCGTCAGCAGGGCCAGCGGAGCCAGGTAGACCTGGCCGTCGCGCAGCGGGCCGAATCCCGGCCACAGGGCGATGAGCCACTTGAGCGCCTCCCGCCCGGCCTGGAACGCGCCCAGCCCCGCGACGCAGAACCCGGCCGCCGCCGCCACCGCCAGTCCGCCCCACCACGCGGGCCGTACGGGGGCCGAGCGGAGGCGGGCGTAGCCGTACAGACCGGCGAGGACCAGGAGGAGGCGGGCGGTCGCCGTCCACCACGACTCCTGGCCCGGCAGCCCGGCCTCGGCGTTCCAGATGCCGCCGAGCGAGAGCAGGCTGCCCAGCACGCCGAAGGGCCCGTCGGCGCGGGCCGCGAACGCGTCCACCCCCGCCGGGTCCGTCACCGCGCCCGAGCCGAGCGCGGGCACCGCCCACGGCAGGCTGAACGCCACCAGCACCCCGGCGGCGACCGGCACCCTGCGCCGGGCGACGGCGATCGGCATCAGGGTCAGCCAGGAGACCAGCATCGCCTGGAACCCGCCGACCGCGGCGGGCAGCAACGCCGCCGCCAGCCGCCCGCACCGCACGAGTCCCGCCCGCGACCGAGAGGCCGGGGGGAGGGCCTCGCGCGCGCCGTCGCCGGGGTCGTCCCGTGTGAGCGCGCGGATCGCCCACGGCAGTCCGGCCACGCCCAGGAGCAGGGCCCACTGGCCGAGCATGAGCCGCTGGGCGAGGTAGATGTTCCAGGCGTAGAACGCGGCGGCCACGAACCGGGCGAGCCTGCGCTCCCCCGGCACCAGCGCCGCCGCCCCGCTCGCGGCCAGCACGAAGACGGCGACCAGGGCCGCCTTCTGCACGATCTCCACGGGCACCGCCCTGGACAGCAGCGCCACGACCAGGTCGCTGGGCACCGCCCGGGGGAACCCGCCACGGTCGGGCCAGAGCGGCGGGTCGGGCACGAAGAGCAGGTCGTACCGGAGCACCAGCCCCCACGCCAGCGCCGGTCCGAGCGCCAGCACCGCCAGCCCGAGCCCCAGCACCGCGGGCCCCCAGCGGCCCGCACGGCCTTCGCGCACCGTGACACCGCCTCTCCCTCGCGCCGGGACGGGCAGTCCGGACACAAGGGAGAGTAGCCGCCGAAACCTCACATGTGTTACTTGCCCGGCTCGGGGTCCCGGGGCAGGCCGAGCATACGCTCGCCGATGATGTTGAGCTGCACCTCGGTGGTGCCGCCGTAGATGGTCATGGCCCTGGTCGCGAGCACCGCCCGGTTCCAGTAGCCGGCGTCGCCGAGCTTCATGTCGGCGGCCACCACGGCCTTGGCGCCGAGCAGGCTCACGGCCGTCTCGGAGACGTGCTGGGCGTGCGAGGTGGACAGCAGCTTCCGTACGGAGGCGTCGGCGCCCGGCTCGGTCCCGGCGAGCTGCTTGAGCGTGACCCGCAGCGACAGCGCGTTGATCGAGTGCCCCTCGCACACGACCCCCGCCACCTCCTGCTCCTCGGCCGGCGTGAGCTCGCGGCCCAGCCGCCCGATCAGCCCGAGCAGGTCGGGCACGGACGCGCCGGTGCCGCCCGACCCGGACGAGAGCGACACGCGCTCGTTGGACAGCGTGTTGCGGGCGACCTTCCAGCCGTCGCCGACCTCACCCACGACCAGGTCGTCCGGGACGAAGACGTCGTCGAGGAAGACCTCGTTGAACAGGTTCTCGCCGGTCATCTCGGTGAGCGGCCTGACCGTGACGCCGGGGGCCTTCATGTCCACCAGGAAGTACGTGATGCCCTCGTGCTTGGTGCCCTCGGAGGAGTTGCGGGCGATGCAGATGCCCCATTCGGCCACGTGGGCGACCGACGTCCAGATCTTCTGGCCGTTGAGCCGCCAGCCGCCCTCGACCTTCTCCGCCTTCATCTGCAGCGAGGCCAGGTCGGACCCGGCGCCCGGCTCGGAGAAGAGCTGGCACCAGATCATCTCGCCGGCGAGCGTCTTGGGCAGGAAACGTTCCTGCTGCTCGGGCGTGCCGTACACGGCGATGGACGGCACCACCCAGGCGCCGATGATCATCGCGGGCAGCCTGACCTTGGCGGCCTTGAGCTCCTGGGCGATGAGCACCTGCTCCAGCGGCTTGGCCGCGCGGCCCCACGGCCTGGGCAGGTGAGGCATGACGAAGCCGCGCCCGGCCAGCGCCCGCTTCTGCTCCTGGCCCTCAAGCCGGGCGATCTCCGCGATCTCGGCGCGGATGCCCTCCCGCAGCTCCTCGGCGCCCTCGGGCAGGTCGATCTCCATCTCGCGGCCGACGCCCTGAAGGGCGAGCGCGGTCACGGAGGCGGCCCACTCGGCCGACGAGCCGAGCAGCGCGCGCAGCGTGAGGGCGCGCCGGTAGTACAGGTGCACGTCGTGCTCGTAGGTGTAGCCGATGCCGCCGAACGTCTGGATCGCGTCCTTGGCACACTGGACGGCCGCGTCGGGGGCCATCACACCGGCGACGGCGGCGGCGTACTCCAGCTCGCGGCCCTCGGCCCTGGTGGCGTCCCAGACGGTGGCGCGGGCCTGCTCAAGGGCGACGAGCATGCGGGAGATCTTGTGCTTGATGCCCTGGAACTGGCCGATCGGGCGGCCGAACTGCTCGCGTACCTTGGCGTAGGCGGCGGCGGCCGTGACGCACCAGGAGGCCAGCCCGGCGGCCTCCGCGCCGAGCAGGATCGCGGCCAGGTTGAGCACGTCGGGGCTCTCCACGCCGTCGAGCACCCGCTCGGCGGGCACGCTCACCTCCGACAGCTCCACCTTGGCCACCGGACGGGTCAGGTCGAGCGACTCGACCGGCGTGACGGTGACGGCGGCGGCGTCGACGGCGATCCACTCCTCGCCCTCGGACGTGGTCACCGGCAGCACCAGCACGTCGGCCAGCGAGCCGGCGAGCACCGGGTCGGCCGTGCCGGAGACGACCAGCGAGCCGTCGTCGGCGCGGGCGCCGGTGAGCGAGCCGGACAGCGCGACGGCGCCCGTCAGCGTGCCGTCGGCGAGGGCTTCGAGCAGGTCGTGCCGCTTGCTGGCGTGGATGACCGCACTCGCCAGCACGGTCGGCACGTACGGGCCGGGGGCCAGCTTCTCGGCCAGCGCCTCGACGGCGACGGCCGCCTCCAGCAGCCCGTAGCCCGAGCCGCCGGACTCCTCGGGCAGGTGCAGGCCGAGCAGCCCCTGCTCGGCCAGGCCCGGCCAGAACGGCGGACGCCCGTCCGACCCGGATCGCAGCAGCTCCGAGGGGATGTTCCGGTCGGCCCAGCCGCTCACCGAGTCGCGGAGCGCCTCGTGCTCCTCGCTCAATCCGATCGCCATTGCTCATCCTCCAGCCAGGTCAAAGTCCACGCCTGATGCCCAGAACCATATTCTAGAGCATGCTTCTGGCCTAGAGGGGCTTCACCTGCTGGACGAGTGTGTTCAAATCAGGCCATCGCGCCTTGTTCTTCTCGGGGATCGAGGCCATCAGCATCGCCGGCTTCGTCTTGCCGACCTCGACGATCGTCACCATGGCCTGGGCGGTCTCGGTCTTGCCGCCCGAGACGTACGTGACCTTGTAGCCCAGCGACCAGCCCTTGCCGACCGGCACCTTCCTGGACCCGGTCCAGGAGGTCAGCGTGGCGCCCGCCGGGTACTGCGTACGCAGGGTCCAGCGGGCCGCGCGGGTGGCCATCTCGCGGTAGTCGGCGTCCTTGGAGGGCTTCTTCTCGGGGGCGTCGCCGGGGAACATGGCCGAGGCGATCACGGTGTGCGGCACCGCGACCTTGCCGATGCGCTGGGCGACGGTGAACGGCGCGAACGACTTGGCGTCCCAGGGCGCGGCCAGGCGCGGGTAGCTGATGCCGGACGTCCGGTCGGAGATGATCCCGCTGACCACGGACGCCTTGCCCGGCAACGTGGCGAACGCCTTGCTCTCGGGCACCGCCGGGAGGACGACCGGCGTCTCGCTGGGCGTCGGCGAGGCGGTCGGGGTGGCGGTCGCGGCCGGTACCGGGGCGACGGAGACCGGCGTCCCGGTGGAGTCGACGCGCGTGGGCACGTCGCCGGAGAACACGACGAACACCAGCAGCACCGCCACGACGGTGACGAGGATCGCGCCCGCCAGGTACACCACGCGGATGGGGATGTCCCCGATGCCGCGCTTGTGCGGCTTGGTGACGACCGGCGTCACAGGTCCGCCCGGGCCCGACTCGGGCGATCCGGGCGATCCCGGCGGCCACACCTGCACAGGCTGATGCCCCGCCGCCCTCCCCTGCCCCTGCCGTCCCCCACCCGGAAGCTGCGGGTTCCCGCCCTGCGGCGGCTGCGGCGGGCGACCGAGCGGGCCGAGGGAACCCGGCGGACCGGCCGGGCCCGCCTGCGGACCGGAAGAAGGCTGCGGGCCGGAAGGCCGCCGACCGGAGGAAGCCTGCGGCCCGGAGAGGGGCTGCGGCCCAGAGGGAGGCTGCGGCCCAGAGGGAGGCTGCGGCCCAGAGGGAGGCTGCGGCCCAGAGGGAGGCTGCGGCCCGGAGGGAGGCTGCGGGCGCACCTGCGGGCCGGACGGTGGGCGCCCTTGCGGCCCTGATGGCGGCCCTGGGTGCGGGCGCGCCTGCGGCCCGGACGGCGGCTGACCAGACGGATGCGCGGGCGACCGAGCGGGCGCCGGGGCGGACGGTGGTGCGGGCGACTGAGCGGACTGCGGGGCGGGCGGCGGGCCGGGCCGGGAGCCGGGAGGGGCGGGGCGGGGAGCCTGGGGGCCGGACGGCGGCTGCGGAGCGGGCCCGACCGGCTGGGAAGCCCCCGGCCGAGGCGGACGCGGGATCTTGACGGTCTGCTCGGCAGGCGGCACGACGACCTTGCGGAAAGGTTGGGTGTCCTGTGCTGATCTCTCGTCGCCGACGTCCGCCATGGCCTTGAGGTTACGTCACCACAGAGGAGGATAATTCCTCTATTCCCCCAGCAGAATCTAATTCTGTATGGTCTGCGAACATGAGGGGTTTCTACGAGATCGCAGCCGCCGATCCAGACCGTCCCGCCCTGCTCGGCGACGTGGAAGCGACCTACGGCGAACTGCTGGGCCGCGCCAACCGCGCCTCCCACGGCCTGGTCGCGCGTGGCGTCCGGCCGGGCGGCGCCGTGGTGACCGTGCTGAAGAACGGGCTCGACGCCCTCACCATGATGCTGGCGACCTACCAGATCGGCGCCTACCTGGTGCCGGTCAACTGGCACTTCACGGCCGAGGAGATCGACTACGTCATCGCCGACTGCGCGGCCGACGTCGTCGTCTCCCCCGATGCGCTCACGGTCGCCGACCTGATCGACGGCCGGCCGGACACCGCTCCCGGGCACCGCCGGGCCGGCTCGATGATGCTCTACACCTCCGGCACCACGGGCCGCCCCAAGGGCGTGCGCCGCCGCCTGCTCGACCTGACGCCCGAGGACCTCTACCCCATCCTGATGCGCAAGAGCTGGCGTCACTTCGGCCTGCCGTCCGACGGCGTGCACCTGGTGTGCTCGCAGCTCTACCACTCGGCCCCGTACGGCCAGGCGATGATGGCGCTGCAGTTCGGCCACACGATCGTGGCCCCCGAACGGTTCGACGCGGCCGAGGCGCTGAAGCTGATCGAACGGCACCGGGTGACGAACGCGTTCATGGTGCCCACGATGTTCCACCGGCTGCTCGCCGTGCCGGACCGGGACAGGTACGACCTGTCCTCCCTCACCCACCTCTATCACGGCGCCGCCCCCTGCCCGCCCGCCACCAAGCAGGCCATGATCGACTGGCTCGGCCCCGTCCTGTGGGAGTACTACGGCTCGACGGAGGCGGCGGTGGCGACCATGGTGTCGTCCCGGGAGTGGCTGGAGAGGCCGGGCACGGTGGGCAGGGCCCTCGACGGGATGGCCTTCACGATCGTCGGCGACGACGGCGACGAGATGCCCCCCGGCGAGCCCGGGACGGTCTACATCGGCGGCATCAACCGCTTCGAGTACCACGGCGACCCCGGCAAGACCGCCTCGGCCATGCGCGGCGCCGCCTACACCCCGGGTGACATCGGCTACCTCGACGCCGACGGCTACCTGTTCCTGCTGGACCGCAGGACCGACCTGATCATCTCGGGCGGCGTCAACATCTACCCCGCCGAGATCGAGGCCGCGCTGCTCGAACACCCGTCGGTCGCCGACGTCGCGGTGATCGGCGTGCCCGATCCCGAGTGGGGGCACAAGGTCGTGGCGCTGGTCCAGCCCGCACCGGGCGTGGCGGGCGGCGAGGCACTGACCGCCGAACTGCTGCGGCACTGCGGGCCCCGGCTGGCCCGGTTGAAGCACCCCCGGGTGATCGAGTACCGGGAGTCGCTGCCGCGCACCCCGACCGGCAAGCTGAGCAGACGCGACGTCCGGGAGGCGTATCTTTCCTGCTGAGCTGGGCAGAGACCTCCCCATGAGGGAGATCGTCGCGGGGCTGGCCGCCGTCGCACTGCTCACCGCCTGCGGGCCGTCCTCGTCCACCTCGACGTCCACGGTCTCGCCGGCCACGACCATGCCGGGCTCGCCGTCGCCCACCTCGGCGGCGGCACCGGGGAGCGGGCCGGAATCGCTGGAGAGCGCGTACGAACGGGTCATCACGGACGTCCTGCCGTCGATCGTGCAGATCAACACCAAGGTGGGCCTCGGCTCCGGCATCGTGTACGACACGGCAGGTCACATCGTCACGAACGCGCACGTGGTCGGCGAGGCGACCGAGATGAACGTCACGATCGCCACCGGCGGCGCACCCCGCCCGGCCAAGCTGGTCAAGGCGTTCGGCGCCGGCGACCTGGCCGTGATCAAGGTGGAGCAGCCCGACGGCCTGCGTCCGGCCAGGTTCGGCGACTCGAGCAAGCTGCGGGTCGGCCAGATCGTCCTGGCCATGGGCAACCCGCTGGGCCTGTCGGGCAGCGTCACGAACGGCATCGTCTCGGCGCTCGGCCGTACCGTCAGCGAGCCCCAGAACCCCGAATCGCCGGGAGCCACCATCAGCGGCGCGATCCAGACCTCCGCCGCGATCAACCCCGGCAACAGCGGCGGCGCGCTGGTGAACCTGGCCGGCGAGGTCATCGGCATCCCGACGCTCGCCGCCACCGACCCCCAGCTCGGCGGCGGGGCCGCACCCGGCATCGGGTTCGCGATCCCGAGCAACACGGCCACCGACATCGCGGCCCAGATCGTCAAGAGCGGCAAGGTCACCAACAGCCACCGGGCCGCGCTGGGCATCCGCGGCAGCACGGTCATCGGCGCCACCGGGCAGCCGAGCGGCGTGGGCGTGGCCGGCGTGGAGAAGGGCGGCGGCGCGGAGAAGGCCGGGATCCGGTCCGGCGACGTGATCCTCTCGATCAACGGCAAGAAGACCGCGACCATGGCCGCGCTGGCGGAGGAGGTCAGCGCCTACAAACCCGGCGACCAGGTCAAGGTGGAGATCCTGCGCGCCAACGGCGGCACCCAGACCGTCACGGTGACGCTCGGCGAACTCAAGGCCGAGTGACACCCCGCCCGACCGCGCCCGTCACTGTTTGGCCGTGAAGACGATCTCCACGCGGCGGTTCTTCGCCCGGTTCCGTTCCACCGGCTTGCCCTCGACCAGATTGGGCAACTTGGGCCGCGTCTCGCCGTAGCCGGCGGCCTGGAGGGTGACGTTCCCGCCGCCGAGCAGCGGCGCGAGGGCCGCGCGCACGGCCTGTGCACGCCGCCGCGACAACACCAGGTTGTACGCGTCGCTCCCCTGGTCGTCGGTGTGCCCGCCGATCCTGACGACGCCGCCCGCGCCCTCCGCCTCGACCTTGGCGGCCACGTCCGCCAGCCGCTTCCTGGCCTTGGGCGTGAGCCGCCACTTGTCCAGCGCGAACAGCACGTCGCTGGTGAGCGCGACCGTCACCTGGCGGCCCTGCTTGGTCTCGCTCTCGGCGCCGTCCATGGACTCGACCTCGCCGACGATGTCCTCGACCGGCAGCACCAGGTCCTCGACCGGGCCGATGGCGTCGGGCGGGACCTGGACCGGGGACGGCGCCGGCGTCAGGACGAGGGCCAGCGCGACGCTAAGAGAGCGGAACATCGGTGAGCACGCCCAGCATCGGCATCTCGACGTTGACCTTGGTGACCTCCGGCGGCGGCGCGGCGAAGACCGCGTACAGCGTGCTGGCCTGCCCGTTCTCCAGGAACTGGCCCTGGGTGCCGGAGCACACGCACGTGGCGTCCGGGCCGGTGCCGTTGCGGGCGACGCGGTAGCGCTTGGCGTTCACCGGGTCGATCAGGGAGACGTTGGCGACCGTGTAGTCGAGCGTGCCGGTGCCGAGGCCGTTGTGCACGTTGACCTTGCCGTCGGTGGCGGTGATCGTCCAGTTGAGTGTGACGGTCCTGCCCTGGCGCTTGAGCGCGGTGATGTCGACGCGGGCCTTGCCGTGCTGGCCGCCCGAGCCGACCTTGGCCTCGCGGGTGGCGATGACCTCGTCCTGCTGCGGCGGCGCGCTCTGCGGCGGTGAGGCAGAGGAGGTGGTGGCGGCGGCGGGAGCGGTGGTGGCCGCCGTCTCCTGCGCGGCCGTCCGCGACTGCGCGCCGGGCAGCATGCCGCACCCCGACAGGACGACGGCCGCCCCGGTCAGCGCGATCGTCTTTCGCATCTGATGATCACCTTAATGCTCGGGAAAGTGCCCAAGTCAGTCACACTAGCCCGAATTACTCCTTTCGGGCCGGACAAAAGGCAATTAACCGGTCGCAGACGACTGAGTCAGCCGATACCGGGACGGCGGGATGCCGTACCGGTCCACGAACGCCTGGCGCAACGTCTCGGCCGTGCCGAAACCGCAGCGTACGGCGATCGCGGACATGGGCAGCGAGGTCGAGACCAGCAGGTGCGCCGCCCCCTCGGTACGGGCCTGCCGCACGAACCTGCCCGGCGTCTGCTTCAGATGCCTGAGGAACAGCCGGGTCAGGTGGCGTTCGCTGACGCCCGCCGCGGCGGCCAGCGTGGCCGCGGTGAGGTCGGCGGCCAGGTTGGCGGAGATGTGCTCGACGGTCCGCCTGACCAGGCTGTCGGCCGGCGCCGGAGGGCTGACGAACATGCTCATCTGCGCCTGGTTGCCCGGCCGTTGCAGGTAGGTGACCATGCCGCGGGCCACCGTCCTGGACAGCTCGGCGCCGTTGTCCTCCTCGACCAAGGCAAGCGTGAGGTCGAGCGCGGCGGTGACCCCGGCGGACGTGGCCACCTCGCCGTCGCGGACGTAGATCGGGGCGGGATCCACGGTGACGCGCGGATGGCGGGCCGCCAGGTCGGCCGCCTCCCGCCAGTGGGTGGTGGCGCGCCTGCCGTCGAGCAGCCCCGCGGCGGCCAGCACGTACGCGCCGGTGCACACCGAGGCGACCCGCCTGCTCTCCCGCGCCAGCCTGCGGACGTGGCCGACGACCAGCGGGTTCTCGGCGGCGTCCAGGTGGCCGGTGCCGCCGGAGACGATGAGCGTGTCGAGCGGCCCGGTGATCCGCTCAAGCGTGAGCTGGCCCTGGAGCACCAGCGCGCTGGCGGTGGTGACGGGATGGCCTCCGGGAGTGGCCATCCGCACCTGGTAGTACGGTGAGGCGCCGTGCCAGTTGGCGTTCTCCAGAGTCGAGGTGACGCACGCGATGTCGAGCAGCTCGGCCGCCTCGTAGGCGACGACCACGACCCGCCGGTACTCCATGGCACGACTGTAGTAGGGCAGACAGACAACCCAACTTTCCGGACATGTACCACCTTGCCCTTCCTTTATGCCGCCCCCGCCCGGCCACAGTCGGAAGCATGACACCGCCTTCCATCACCGGACGTCGCTGGTCGAAGTTCGCCCTCCACTACGTGGAGATGATCCTCGCCATGTTCGCCGGCATGTTCGTGCTCGGCGCCCTCCAGTCGGCCGTCGGCCTGTCCGTCTCCCACGAGGAGTCGCCGGAGCTCGCGTACCTGATCATGGCCGTCGACATGTCGGTGGGCATGGCCGCGTGGATGCGCTTCCGCGGCCACCGCTGGCCGCCGACGCTGGAGATGTGCGCGGCGATGTTCGTCCCGGTCGTGCCGCTGTATCCGCTGCTGTGGCTCGGCGTCATCGACGGCGGCGTCCTGATGGTCGTCGCGCACGTCGCGATGTTCCCGCTCATGCTGGCCGCCATGTTCCGCCGCCTCGACGAGTACGCCGGCTGCGCCCACTGACCCGACGACCTCCACGCGCGGGCGTCACCACGGGCCTGCTCGGCCTCGGCGACCAGGTCACCTGGCAGGCCAGGCACTTCGGGCTCACCTGGCGGATGACCTCGACGATCAGCGCGTGGGAGCGGCCCGCGTACTTCGTGGACGAGCAGGTGTCCGGCCCGTTCCGCCACTGGCGCCACGAACATCGCTTCGACGCGGCCCCGCATGCGGGCGCCACCCTCATGACCGACATCGTGGACTTCTCCGCCCCCGCCGGTCTCCTGGGCCGCCTGGCCGACCGGTTGGTCCTCCGCCGCCACATGACCCACCTCATCAACGTCCGCAACCGCCACCTCAAGACCACCCTCGAACGTTGACCCGGCCCGCCGAACCCCCGCCGCCCGGCGTTCATCCAACACATTGGCTGACGCGAAGAACGGAGAGCGGCGTGCGCGCGGAAACCGAGAACGACCGACCGCCCAGGGCTACCGGGCCGACCGTGCCGAAGCCGGTGCGGGTCCTGGCCCATCTCGCCGCGGCCTGGACGGTGGGATCGCTCATCCTGCCGGCGGCGGGGATGGTCCTGATGATCCTGCTGTTCGCCGTCAACGAGACCGCGCCCCTCGTCGCCGCGGCACTGGCCGTGGCGGCCATCCTCGGCTACCTGGTCTTCGTGATCAAGGCCACCCGTGACGTGTCGGTCCTCGGCACCACCCTCGGCGGCCGGCTGCTGTGGGCGCTGCTGGTCCTGGGCCTGGGGACCGCCGGATGGCTGCTCGGCTGGAGGGTGACCGACATCGCCGGCCTCGGCGTGAGCCGCGACGCGCTGCTGACGTTCCTGCTCGGCGGGGTCCCGCACGCCCTGGTGGCCGGGGTGTTCGTCCGCGGGTGGCGCTACCGCGCGGTCGCTCTCGGGCTGATCCTGGCCCTCCTGGCGGCCGGTGTGGCCGTGCTGCGCCAGGACCCGCCGGACGACCTGGAGACGCGGCTGAGTGCCG
Organism: Nonomuraea sp. NPDC047529; assembly: GCF_040642995.1. Classification (NCBI taxonomy): domain Bacteria; kingdom Bacillati; phylum Actinomycetota; class Actinomycetes; order Streptosporangiales; family Streptosporangiaceae; genus Nonomuraea; species Nonomuraea sp. NPDC047529. The sequence goes on from NZ_JBEYTJ010000019.1 coordinate 139,664, forward strand.
GCAACCTCTCCCGGAAGACCGCGTACGTGGTCGCCATCCCCGGCTACCGCCCCGACGGCAACGGTTACGGCGACGGGCTGGGCGCCTCCGGTTTCATGCCCGCGGACCCGGCCTCCGTCCCGCCCGACCGGCACATCACGATCGCCGCGTACGACCGGCTCATGGTGGGCGAGGACAGATGCGGACAACCCACCGCGCTGGACGCCCATCTGCCGGTCGAGTCGTGCACGGCCGAGCCCGGCGGCCTGGTCTACCGGCAAGGCCCGGTGGAACACGGCTACCAGGTGCGGGTGGGACGCCGGTACGTCGCGGTGGTGGGGAGCGCGGCCGTCGACCACGCCCTGCTCCGGTCGGCCGCCCGGACCCTGCGCCCGGCCACCGCCCGCGAGCTGGGCGACCAGGAGCAGACCGGCGACTACTACGCGGCGAAGATCCCGGGATACACCCCACAGCTCACGGGCATCCCGCCGGGCCTGATCTACACGCCCGCCGACCACACCGGCAACGGCGCGCAGACCGTCCGCATCACGATGTACGCGAGTTACGTCGACGGTGACGACGTCTGCTTCCTCGCCAAGGAGTGCACCACCGCCGGCCCCGGCCTCACGTACGTCCGCAAAGAGGACACCCATGGCTACGCGATGCGCCGCGACACGGTGACCGTCCAGGTGCTCGGCGGCCTGCGGGTGGACGCGAAGCTGCTGCGCCAGGCGGCCCTCGACGCCCGCCCGGCCACCGACGACGAGCTGCTCCGCACCCTGCCGTCACCGACGCCGAGCCCCGGCCTGGACCGCTTCCGCCAATGGCTGCGCACGCTCTAGGCAGCACAACAACACACCCCGGACAGCAGAACGCCTCCGACCCGCCGAGATCTCGGCAGGTCGGAGGCGTTCTGGTCACGTGGAGGTGGCGGGAATCGAACCCGCGTCCTTCAACCCCAAGTCAGGGCTTCTCCGGGCGCAGCCTGTTGTGCTTTTCTCAGCCCCGGCGATCACACAGGCGAGTCGCCGACGGGCTCAGCCACTGTTTGATTTCCCGATCTCCCCCGTGGCCGGGTCGATCGGTTGAGCCTTCTCACGATGCCAGACACCGGGCCGAAGGCGCTCCCGGGCTGACAGAGGTTTCGCTACTTAGGCAGCGAGGGCCAGGGAACCCTGGCCGACCTCAGTGCGCTTGGAATTGGCACTTATTGTTTTGCGGTCACAGGATTAACGAGGTTATGTCCGCAGTCCTCGGCCCGCTTCACCTGGCTTGCAAGATCGAAGTCGAAGCCAGTCACCCCCTGTGCAGTTGTCAACACGCCTCAATGCTGATCACACAGAGACGAGCAACACTGAATCTACAGGGGACAACACCCTCAACGCCAACTTAATTCCAGCATGGCGAAACCCCCGGGAGCGTGGCACAGCAGCACGCGCTCCCGGGGGCCGACCGGCAGGGTCGAGCCGGTCCGGACGGCAGGACTTCCCCCGAGATGAAGTCCTGATCTCATCACGGCGACTGAGTCCGCAACCCCCCGAGCGGGCCCAGTCATTCAGTAAGACGCAGCCGACGTCCGGAAAGGTTGCTCACCGTCACGACTTTTCACGCAGGGTCACGAAGACCCGAGAAGAAGCTGCCCGCGACGGCCGCCGCGTCGTAGTTCTTGGCCAGGACGGCGATCGCCACGTCCCCCTGCCAGCCGACGAACCAGGTCATGGGCTTGTCCTGGCTGCCCGCCGTGGCGCGGACGCCGTAGACCCGGCCCCGGCCCGCCTGCGCGGGGCTGCCGACCGCGCCGGCACGCATCATCGCGGTCAGCGCCGTGCGCACCTTCGGATCCATCGCGACGGGAGCCGGCTGCCGGTCGGGGACGACCTCCGCGGCCGGATCGGGCGACTTGGGGGCGGTCACGAGCACCGGCGGCCGCCAGGTGCCCGAACCCACCGCCGCCGCGACCAGCGCCATCGACAGCGGGCTGACCTCGACGTTCTGGCCCGCGATGGCCCTGGCCTTGTCGGCGTCGCTGGACAGCTCGGGCATCGCCCCGCTGAACGACTTCAGCGGGAGCTGCCACGGCAGCCCGATGCCGAACGCCTTGGCGCTCGTGGCCAGGCCGCCCGCGGTGGCCCGGCGCGCCAGCGAGGCCAGCGCGGTCACGCAGCCCTTGGCGAAGTTGTCCTGGAACGTGGCCGACGAGGTGACCCCGGCGGCCTGGCTGGTGTGCACGAACTTGGCGCCGCCGACCGTGCGCTCGGCCGGGCAGGCCAGCCGCTGCTTGGTGCTGACGCCGCCCTTGATCAGCGCGTCGGCCGCCACGATCGAGAAGGCCGTGCCCGCGGGGAACCTGCCCGCCAGCGCGTCCTTCTCCTGGTTGAGCCCGCTGGTGCCGACCGCGAGGATCTCGCCGGTGTCGCGCTGCACGGCCACCAGCGCGCTCGTGGCCGTCTCGGCCACCGCCCGCTCGGCCGCGGCCTGGACGTGGCTGTCGATCGTGGTCTTGACCGAGACGTTCTGGCGGCCCGGCCACTCGCGCAGCTTGGCCACCTGCTTGCCGGTCTTGAGATCGAGGGTGATCACCTTGGTCTCGGTGGAACCGGTCAGATAGTCCTGGTACGCCTGCTGCAGGCCGCTCTGACCGACCGAGTCGCCGGCCCGCTGCGGCCCGCCGAGCTTCTGCTCGTCCTCGGGGGTGAGCGCGCTGACCTTGCCGACGATCTGCTTGGGCGCGGCGGGGTCGATGGGCTGCGGCTGCGGGTCGGTCTCGATGCCGGCGATGCCGGCCAGCTTGGACTTCATCGACAGGTACCGCGAGCGCCCGAACGTGACCAGCGGCACGAACTTGTCGGGCGGCGAGGACCTGATCCGGCTCAGCAGCCGGTCCTGGGCGTAGCCGGTGATGGCCGACAGCTTGGCCACGACGTCCTCGGCCCGGTCGCCCAGCGCGGACGGCACCACGCCCACGACGTAGACGTAGAGCTCGTTCTGCAGGGGATCGTCGGAGCGGTCGACCACCGGCTGGCGCGGCTTGGGGTTGGTCTCGACCGCGAACCGCTGGCCCTCCTTGAGCTGCGGATGCAGCACCGACGGCGACCAGCGCACCTTCCACCGGCCGTCGACCAGGTGCAGCGGCAGCGAGCCGTCGTACTCCCAGAGAGGGGTGTTCTCCCCCAGGTCGACCTCGGCGCGGAAGTCGGCCTTGGACTCCTCGCCGGTCACGCTCACGCTCTTGATCCTGAAGCGGAACGAGGCCGCGTCGAGCTCCAGCTTGGCGTTGGCCAGGGCCTTGCCCACCGTGGCCGGGTCGCCGTCGGTGCGGCCCGCGGCCAGGGCGTAGTCCTCGGACTGCCAGCCCACGAGGAAGTCACGCACCGCGTCGTGCGGCGAGGACTCCTCGAAGCAGCCGGTCAGCGTCATGCTCGCGACCGCCAGCGTGACGGTCGCGGCAAGGGTGCGGCGCGCGCGTGTCATCGGTTAGAGTGCCGCCGCTCTCATCGGTTGCGGTGCCGCAGGGCCCGCGCCATCTCCCGCTTGGCCTGCTGCTCGGCCAGCGACTGCCGCTTGTCCCAGTCCTTCTTGCCGCGCGCCACGGCGATCTCGACCTTGGCCCGGCCGTCCTGGAAGTACAGGACCGTGGGGACGATCGTGAGGCCGCCCTCCTTGGTGATGGCGGCCAGCTTCTCGATCTCCTTGCGGTGCAGCAGCAGCTTGCGCTTGCGGCGGGCGGCGTGGTTGGTCCACGTGCCCTGCGTGTACTCGGGAATGTGCACGTTGAGCAGCCACGCTTCGCCGTCGTCGATGCTGGCGTAGCCGTCGACGAGCGAGGCGCGGCCCTCGCGGAGCGACTTCACCTCCGTGCCCTGGAGCACGAGCCCCGCCTCGAAGGTGTCCTCAAGGTGGTAGTCGTGCCGGGCCCGCTTGTTCTGGGCGATGACCTTCCGCCCGGTCTCACGTGGCATGCTTCGACCTTACCGGCGATTCCTCACACCCTGAGGTATCGGCGGAGCGTCACGAACGAGGCCAGCACACAGATCACGACGCCGATGCCCATGGTGACCGTGATGGTCTGGGCCACCGAGTCCCAGCCGAGCTGGGCCGTGCCGCTGCCGAAGTAGGCCGCGATCTCCTCGAAGAGGAGGACCTTGGTCACGATCAGGATGATCGCCGCGAAGACGCCGCCGATCAGGCCGGCGATCACGCCTTCCATGACGAACGGGAGCTGGATGTAGAGATTGGACGCGCCCACCAGGCGCATGATGCCGGTCTCCCGGCGCCGGTTGAACGCCGACAGCCGGACGGTGTTGCCGATCAGCAGCGCCGCGGCCAGCACCAGGATGATGGCGACGGCCAGCGCGTAGAAGGACAGCTTGTCGAGCATGTCGAAGAACTTGCCGATGAGCTGCTTGTGGTCCATCACCTGGGACACGCCCGGCTGGCCCTTCACGGCCTGGACCACCGGCTGGTAGTTGTCGGGGTCGACCAGCTTCACGCGGAACGACTGCGGCATGTCCTCGACCCGGGTGGCCTGGACGAGCGTCGGGCTGCCCTGGTAGGCCGTCTTGAAGTTGTCGTACGCCGTGGTCTGGTCCTCGTAGAAGACCTCCTTGACACCCTGGAGGCCCTTCAGGCGGGCTTCCAGCGCCTTGGTCTGGGCCGGAGTGACCGCCTTGCCGTTGCACTCGGGGATCGCGGTGCCCTTGGTGCACAGGAAGACCGAGATCTCCACCTTGTCGAACCAGAAGCCCTTGAGCAAGGAGACCTGGGTGTTGATCAACAAGCCGACGCCCAACATCGCCATGCCGACGGCCACGGTGATGACGACCGCGATCGTCATGGTCAGGTTGCGACGGAGGCCGATCCAGACCTCGGAGAAGATGAAGTTCGCCCGCATGTTCTGTCTGCCGCTCCCTGTCAGTACGCCTGGCCGTAAACGCCACGCGACTGGTCACGGACGATTTTCCCGTCTTCCAGCTCGACGACGCGTTTGCGCATGGAGTCCACGATGGCCGCGTCGTGCGTGGCCATGACGACCGTGGTGCCAGTCCGGTTGATGCGGTCGAGCACCTTCATGATGCCGATGCTCGTCGCGGGGTCGATGTTGCCCGTGGGCTCGTCGGCCAGCAGGATCATCGGCCGGTTGACGAACGCGCGGGCCATGGCGACACGCTGCTGCTCGCCGCCGGACAGCTCGTCGGGCATGCGGTGCGCCTTGCCCTCCAGGCCGACCAGCTCGATGACCTCGGGCACGACCTTGCGGATGAACCGCCTGGGCTTGCCGATCACCTCTAGGGCGAACGCCACGTTCTCGTAGACGTTCTTGTTCGGGAGCAACCTGAAGTCCTGGAAGACGCAGCCGATACGGCGGCGCAGGTGAGGCACCTTGAAGTTGGAGAGGCGGGCCAGGTCCTTGCCGGCGACGTGAATCGCCCCGGAGTTGGGCCGCTCCTCCTTCAGGACCAGACGCAGGAACGTGGACTTGCCTGACCCCGAAGGGCCGACGAGGAACACGAACTCACCCTTGTCCACGTCGACGGAGACGTGGTCGAGAGCGGGCCGGTTCTGGTTCGCGTAGACCTTGGTGACATTATCGAAATGGATCACGAGAGCATCACGGCATGCCAGTCTAGGGGTCAGGACGGAAGCGAGGGTGGCACATGCCCATTCCCGCCGCCGGCCGATCGGGGACGCCGTCTTTACTGATGATCGACGTTCCGATTGGCCAGACGACAGTCTAGGGGGAAGACTGGCATGGAACGTCCATAACGGAAACAAAACGATTGTGCGGCTACACTTGGGGCTGTCATGAGTTGCGAACACCTCGTATGCGCGCAGTGCGCCCACCCCGTGATCGAGGGCCGCTGCCCCCTCTGCCGAGCCAACAGGGAGCGGATGCACAACCACGGCTTCGCCGGATTGTCACCCGCCCTCGTCGCCGTCCTGCTCCTCGTCCTGCTCTTCGCGACGCTGGTGCTCAGGCACCTAGTCGGTGCCTGACTCCTGCCTGCGCATCCAGCGGATCTCCGACTCGATGAACCCGTCGAGGTCGCCGTCGAGCACCGCCGTCGGGTTGCCCGCCTCCGTGCCCGTGCGCAGGTCCTTCACGATCTGGTACGGGTGCAGCACGTAGTTGCGGATCTGCGTGCCCCATGACGTGGTGGTCGCGCCACGCAGCTCCGACATCTTCTCCGCCTCCTCCTGCCGCTTGCGCTCCAGCAGCTTGGCCTGGAGCACGTTCATGGCCGAGGCGCGGTTCTGGAGCTGGGAGCGCTCGTTCTGGCAGGAGACCACGATGTTGGTCGGGATGTGCGTGATGCGCACCGCCGAGTCGGTGGTGTTGACGCCCTGGCCGCCGGGGCCCGACGAACGGTAGACGTCGATGCGCAGGTCGTCTTCGTTGATGTCGATGTGGTCGGTCTGCTCGACGACCGGCACGATGTCGACGCCCGCGAACGAGGTCTGGCGGCGGCCCTGGTTGTCGAACGGGCTGATGCGGACCAGCCGGTGGGTGCCGTGCTCGCCGCGCAGCGTGCCGTAGGCGTAGGCGGCCTTGATGGTGAACGTGGCCGACTTGATGCCGGCCTCCTCCGCGTAGGAGGTGTCGTAGACCTCGGTGGAGTAGCCCTTGCGCTCGGCCCACCGCAGGTACATGCGCAGCAGCATCTCGGCCCAGTCGGCCGCGTCGACGCCACCGGCCTGGGAGTTGATGGTGACGAGCGCCTCGCGGGCGTCGTACTCGCCCGACAGGAGCGTGCGTACCTCAAGGGCGCCGATGTCGGACTTGAGGGACTCCAGCTCCTTGTCGGCCTCGACGCGCGTGTCGTCGTCGCCTTCCTCCGCCGCGAGCTCGTAGAGCACCTTCAGGTCGTCGAGACGGCGTGCGACGCCCTCGACGCGGTTGAGCTCGCCCTGGAGATGGGAGAGCTTGCTGGTGACCTTCTGCGCCTGCTCGGGGTCGTCCCACAGGTCTGGGGCGGCAACCTGCTGCTCCAGCTCCTCGATCTGCTTGCGCATCGCGTCGAGGTCGAGCACGTCCTGGATGCTGCGGAGCGTGTTCGCGAGCTCGTTGATCTCTTCTGCCGGATCGATGCCTGCCACGTCTCCCTAGGGTACGCGACCCTCGCGTGCACGAATAACATGGCGAGGTGCGCGCATACCGTCGGGGGAAGATGCTGGCGCTCGCCGTCGGCGTGCTGGCCGCGGCTACCGCGTGCACAGGCCCTGCTCAAACGTCCTCCGGAGTGTCGCAGGGGAAGGCGCCCGCCACGGGCTCGGCCACGCCCTCGCCGTCCGCGCCGGCTCCCGCCGTCACGCGTCAGGAGGCCGCGGAGGCGATCGCCGCGATCCTGCCCACCGACGACGTGCTGCGTGTCGAGAGCATCGTGCCGGGGCGGCTCGCGCTCGACAGCGACCTGGTCCGCGACGGACAGTTCGCGCTCACCCAGGCCGCCTACGAGTCCACCGGCGACCGTCCGCCGCGCTACACGTGGGGCTCGCCTACCCTCTACGTGCCCAGGTTCGCCCAGGGCGAGCGGGCGCCCTGGTTCAGCGCGCTGGTGACGCGCAACGGGCAGCCGACGCTGCTGACGTTCGCCAAGAGCGGCGAGGACTGGCAGCTCAGCTCGGCCGCGCAGCTCCTGTCGGGGCAGCGGCTGCCGCAGGTCGAGCTCGACTCCGACGGCTACGCCAAGGCGCTGACCCCCGACGACAAGACCGTCACGATCAGCCCCCAGTACATGGGCCCGGTGCACGCCAGCGTGGCCGAGACGGGGGCGGCCGGGGTGACGGCGGGCCTGCTCGCCGACGGCCAGTACACGACCGAGGTGGCCAAGCAGATCGCCACCGACCGGGAGAAGGCCAAGAAGGACGGGTTCAGCTACGACTCGATCTTCAGCGCCGACAACTGGCCGGTCTACGCGCTGCGCACGTCCGACGGCGGCGCGCTGATCCAGTACTCGCTGTCGCGCAACACCTCGACCCGCACGGTCGCCAACAACACCTACATCATCCCGGTGCCGCCGGAGGCGAGCTGGGCCATCTCGGGTTCCTCGGTGCGCCGCAGCCTCAAGCTCACCGAGGTCCACCAGTACGCCACGGCGGTGCCGCCGCTGACGGCCCCGGCCGCCGCCCGCGTCATCGCCCACGACGGGGCCCTCACCCGCGCCAGCGGCGAGTGAGGGCCCCCTCGGGCGGTTCCTAGGCCTCCGTGCGCGGCAGGCTGCTGGCGCCCACCAGCGTGCGGATCGCGCGCAGGGCCACCGACAGCGTCGCCAGGTCGAAGTGGTCGCTCTCCCAGATCTCCGACAGCGTCTGACGGGCGCGTCCCACGGCGGCCGAGTTGGCCTCGGTCCAGCCGGCCAGCCGCTCCTCCGGGGGCAGGCCGGGCTTGCTGTGGGCCAGCACGTCACGGGTCAGCGACGCGTGCGCGGTGTACAGGTCGTCGCGCAGGGCCGAGCGGGCGATGGAGTTCCACCGGTTGTCCCTGGGCAGGGCGATGACGCGTTCGCGCAGGCGGGCGAGCTGCAGGCGATCGGCCAGGTCGAAGTAGACCTCCGCCACCTCGTTCACCGGACGGCCCGTCAGCGACGCCACCTCGACCAGGTCCAGCGTCGAGTACGCGGGCACCATCGACGCCACCCGCTCGGCCAGCTCCTGCGGCACGCCGCGGGCCACGAACGAGTCCCGGCGCTCCTCGTACGCGGCCAGGTCCGGCCCGGTGAGCAGCTTGGGGATGTGCGCCGACAGCCCGTTGACGCCCTTCAGGAAGAAGGCGACCGACCCGGCCAGGTCGAGCGGCGGACGCCGGTTGACCAGCAGCCAGCGGGTGCCGCGCTCCAGCAGCTTGCGGCCCTCCAGCAGCATGGCGACCTGGGTGGCGGTGTCCACCTCGTTGTCCAGCGCCTCCACGGCCCGGTAGAAGCTCGGCAGGTCGAAGACCTCACGCGCCACCAGGTACGCCCGCACGATGTCCGACGTGGAGGCCCCGGTCTCCTCGCCGAAGCGGAACATGAACGTGGTGCCCATGGAGTTGACCAGCTCGTTCACCACGCAGGTCGTGATGATCTCGCGGCGCAGCGGATGCGCGTCCATGTACGTGCGGAACCGCTCGCGCAGGTCCGACGGGAAGTACGACACCAGGCACGACGCCAGGTACGGGTCGTCGGGCAGCTCGGACCCCAGCACCTCGGCGTCGGCCACCAGCTTGGTGTAGGCCAGCAGGACCGAGAACTCCGGCGCGGTCAGCCCGAGCCTGGCCTGCCGCCGCTCGGCCAGCGTCTTGTCCGAGGGCAGGAACTCCAGCTCCCGGTTGACCAGCCCGTCCCGTTCGAGCTTGCGCAGGTAGCGGGCGTGGATGTGGAGCATGTCGACCGCCTGGGCGCGGGTCGCGTCGAGCACCACGTTCTGGGCGTGGTTGTCGCGCAGCACCAGGTCGGCGACCTCGTCGGTCATCGACGAGAAGACCTGGTTGCGCTGCTTGTCGGTCAGCTCGCCGTCGCGGACGACCTGGTCGAGCAGGATCTTGATGTTCACCTCGTGGTCGGAGGTGTCCACCCCGGCGGAGTTGTCGATGAAGTCGGTGTTGACCAGACCGCCGTTCAGCGCGAACTCGATGCGGGCGAGCTGGGTGAAGCCCAGGTTGCCGCCCTCGCCGATGACCTTGCACCGCAGGTCTCCGGCGTTCACCCGGAGCCCGTCGTTGGCCTTGTCGCCGACGTCGGCGTTGGACTCGGAGCCGGCCTTGGCGTACGTGCCGATGCCGCCGTTCCACAGCAGGTCGACGGGGGCCCGCAGGATGGCGCTGATCAGGTCGTTGGGGGCCAGGGCGTTGACGCCCGCCTCGATGCCCAGCGCCTCGCGCATCTGCGGGGTGATCTGGATGGACTTGGCGGTACGCGGGAACACGCCGCCGCCCGCCGAGATCAGCGAGGCGTCGTAGTCGTCCCAGGAGCTGCGCGGCAGGTCGAACAGGCGTTGCCGCTCGGCGAACGACCGGGCCGCGTCGGGCGTCGGGTCGATGAAGACGTGCCGGTGGTCGAAGGCGGCCACCAGCCGGATGTGCTGCGAGAGCAGCATGCCGTTGCCGAACACGTCGCCGGACATGTCGCCGATGCCGGCCACGGTGAAGTCGGTGGTCTGCACGTCCACGCCCATCGTGCGGAAGTGGTACTTGACCGACTCCCAGGCGCCGCGGGCGGTGATGCCCATGGCCTTGTGGTCGTAGCCGACCGAGCCGCCGGAGGCGAAGGCGTCGCCGAGCCAGAAGCCGTACTCCTTGGCCACGCTGTTGGCGATGTCGGAGAAGGTCGCGGTGCCCTTGTCGGCGGCCACGACGAGGTAGGTGTCGTCGCCGTCGTGCCTGACCACGTCGGCCGGCGGCACGACCTTGCCGTCCACCAGGTTGTCGGTGACGTCGAGCAGGCCGGAGATGAACGTCCGGTAGCAGGCCACGCCCTCGGCCAGCATGTCCTCGCGGGTGCCGGACACGGGCGGCTGCTTCACCACGAACCCGCCCTTGGACCCGGTGGGCACGATGACGGTGTTCTTCACCATCTGGGCCTTGACCAGGCCGAGGATCTCGGTCCTGAAGTCCTCCATGCGGTCGGACCAGCGCAGGCCGCCGCGGGCGACCTTCCCGAACCGCAGGTGCACGCCCTCGACGCGGGGCGAGTACACGAAGATCTCGTACTTCGGCCGGGGCAGCGGCAGCACGCTGATCGCCTGCGGGTCGACCTTGAGCGAGATGTACGGCTTGCGCTGCCCGTCGACCGTCTGGAAGTAGTTGGTGCGCAGGGTCGCCTGGATCATCTCCAGGTAGGCCCGCAGGATGCGGTCCTCGTCGAGGGAGGCCACCTCGTCGAGGGCGCCCAGGATCTCCTCGTTGAGCGCCTCCACGAGGTCGACCCGCACGTCGTCGCCGCGCTTGGGGTCGAGCTTGGCCTCGAACAGGCGGACCAGCAGCCGGGCCAGCCGCACGTTGCCCAGCAGCACGCGTTCCATGTAGAGCTGCGAGAACGTGCTGCCGGCCTGCCGCAGGTACTTGGCGTAGACGCGCAGGATCTCGACCTGTTCCCAGGTCAGGCCCGCCCGCAGGATGAGGGCGTTGAAGTTGTCGGCCTGGACGCGGCCCTGCCACAGGGCGCTCAGGCCGTCCTGGAAGAGCCGCTTGAAGTCGTTCCTGTCCACCTCGCCGGAGGGCGTGTAGCGCAGGCCGAAGTCATAGATCCAGGCGTTCTTGGTGCTCGCGTCGCCGTCCCGGTCGATCTCGTACGGCCGCTCGTCCACGACCTCGACGCCGAGCCGCTGGATCAGGGGCAGGGCCTCCGACAGGGAGATCGGCGAGCCGACCTTGTAGATCTTCAGCCGCCGCTCGCCCTCGGTGGCGTCGTACGGCTCGTAGAGGTTGATCGCCACCTCCTCGCCGTCGGCGACGAGCTGCTCCAGGCGGCGCAGGTCGACCACGGCGACCTTGGGCGGGAAGTCGGCCTTGTACCCCTCGGGGAAGGCGGAGACGTACCTCCCGGCCAGCGCGGGGGCCTCCTCCTCGGAGGTCATCTCGTCGAGCGCGACGGTCAGGTCGTCCTCCCAGGAGCGGGTCAGCGCGGCCAGACGCGCCTCCAGCTCCTCCACGTCGACGCTGGGCACGGGGAGCTGCTCGCCGCGCACGACCACGTGCAGCCGGGCCAGCACGGACTCGCCGATCATCGCGCTGTAGTCGAGCGACCTGCCGCCGAGCGCCTTGAGCAGCACCTCCTGCATCTTCAGCCGCACCTTGGTGGTGTAGCGGTCGCGTGGCAGGTAGATCAGGCAGGAGATGTAACGGCCGTAGTCGTCGCGCCGCAGGAACAGCTTGACCTGCTTGCGCTCGCGCAGCCGCAGCACGCCGAGCGCGATCGGCAGGAGCTGGGCGACCGAGGTCTGGAACAGCTCGTCGCGCGGGAACGTCTCCAGGATCTCGATGAGGTCCTTGCCGTCGTGGCTGTCGGGCGAGTGGCCGGCGGCGTTGAGCACCTCGGCCAGTTTGCGCCGCAGCACCGGGATGCGGGAGATCGACTCGTTGTAGGCCACGTGGGTGAACAGGCCGAGGAAGCGACGCTCTCCGATGACCTCGCCCTCGGGCGAGAACAGCTTGACCCCGATGTAGTCGAGGTAGGTCGCCCGGTGGACGGTCGCCCGGCTGTTGGCCTTGGTGATGATCAGGAGCTGCTTCTCGCGGGCCTTGGCGCGCACCTCCGCGGGCAGCGCGGAGAAGCTGTCCGAGCCGACCTTGTCGTCGCGCAGGATGCCGAGCGCGGCCCCGGGCAGGGCCTTCAGCATCTCGCCCTGGTCGGTGTGCTCCAGCCGGTACTCGCGGTAGCCGAGGAAGGTGAAGTGCCCGTCGGCGAGCCAGCGCAGCAGGTCGAGGCTGTCCTCGACCTCGGCGGGCTCCAGCGGCGGCGGGTTCATGCTGAGGTCTTCGGCCGTCTGGACGGCCAGCGCCCGCATCTTCCTGAAGTCCTCGACCGCGTACCGCACGTCGGCCAGCACCCGCAGCAGGTCGGCCTCGACGCGCCTGAGCACCGCGGGGTCGGCCTGCCGGTCGATCTCGATGTGGATCCAGGACTCGACCAGCATCTGGCCGGTGACGTCCTCCTGGCCGCGGCCGAGCATCCGGCCCGTCATGTCGCGGCGTACCCGCATCTGGGGGTGGACCACCAGGTGGACGCCGATGTCGTGCCGGTCGAGCTCCATGGTGACCGAGTCGACGAGGAACGACATGTCGTCGGTGACCACCTCGACGACCGAGTGCCCCGGGTCCCAGCCGTTCTCCTCCAGCGTGGGGGTGTAGGCGCGGACCACGGCCCGGCCTTGGGGGCGTACCTCGGCGAGCTGTCGCTGCGACATCGCCGGGCCGTACACGTCGACGGGGTTGCGGTCGAGCAGGTCCTCGGGTGCGACATGGCGGTAGTAGAACCGCAGGAAGGAGAGGGCCTCCTCCGCGCTCATGTGCTCGCTGCCGACCGCGCAACTTTCCGCGGCTCTTTGCAGCAGCTCATCCTTGGCCTCGTCGAGCGGCATTTCGCTCTCACTCCTTTGTGAGGGTTTGCCATGGCTGTTCATAGCCAGGCTCTTCGTTCCCATGGCAAGGGGAAGTAGTGCAGACGCGTACGTCCGCGGAGACAGGGGACACCGGCCGGGCCACGCGTGCCCGGCCCGGTGCGGATCCGCCGATGCGGGGGAACGGGCGCATCACCGTCGATGCCCACCGAACACCTCCCCCTGAACACCCGGCCTGATTCCGGGCGTACGCCTCGCCGTACCGATATCACCCGAAAAGGGCATAGACGTCAACGTGACATCGACATGGGGGGATCATCGCCGGAGGCCGAGGGGACGTTCTTGAGGTCGTCGAGCCGGTCGGGAAGCTCGGCCAGCTCCACGAGCTCGGCCTGACACCGCTCGCACGCGTCGAGGTGGCGCTCGAACGCCTCGTGCTCCTCATCGTCGAGGACACCGAGGGCGTAGGCGGCCACCCCGTCGTGCATCAGCCGGCTACCCCCTTGTCCCGCAGCTGTTCGCGGAGAGCCCGGATCCCGTAGTAGAGCCGGGACTTCACCGTGCCCGGCGGTATCCCCAGAATCTCCGCCGCCTCACTTATCGTACGGTCTCGGAGATAGGTCTGCTCAATGACTTCGCGGTGTTCGTCGGACAGGCTGCGCAGCGCGTCGGCGACCACGATCGCCGAGAGGGCGCGCTCGGAGCCGTCCGGCACCGACATCTGGTCGACCTCGGGCGGCTCGACCTCGTGAGGCCGGGCGCTCTTCCGTCGACGTCCATCGATAACGATGCGGCGGGCCACTGTCAGCAGCCACGCCCATAAAAGGCTCGGTTCCCATTGCAGTCTTGCCGAGTTACGCCAGGCCCTGACCAGCGTCTCCTGTACGACGTCCTCAGCCCATTGCAGATCGTTACCAGTCGATTTGCGTACGTGGCGCAGCAGAGGGCCGCCGAACTCCTGGTAGAGCACCGCGATGCGATGTTCCGCCTCGGCATCCGCACTCTCGAACCTGCCGTCGAGGTGACCTAGCACGGGGCACATCTTTACACCTTCGTTATCCGTCCGGCAGCCACTCCGATAACTCCAGTTATTTCTAACTATCTCCGGTCATGGCTGAACCTGATGGTGTAAGCCCGCGTACCTCCCACCATGCAACGGCTTCGTGCGGCGAGACCCTCATGCCCGGCGGCTCCGTGGTGGCCGCCCGCCGCCGCCGAGGCGGTCGAAACGAGGAGACAACCATGAGGAGAACTGGGCGCATGGCCGCGGCCATGTCCGCTCTTGCCGTGGCGGCGGGGAGCCTGGTGTCCGCCGCCGTCATCGGGGTGGTGCCGGCGCGGGCCGACCTCTGCGACCCGGCCCAGGCCAGCCAGGAGAACGCCCGTCGCCAGGGCGACCGCGCCCCCGACCAGCAGGTCCCTGATCAGCAGGCACCGGACCAGCAGGCCCCCGACCAACAGGCGCCGGACCAGCAAGCGCCCGACCAGCAGTTCCCCGACCAGCAGGCCCCTGATCAGCAGGCGCCCGACCAGCAGGTGCAGGGCGGCGGGATCGGGCTGCGCGACCCCGCGCAGTCGCCGGATCCGGAGGAGTCCACCGGCCTGTTCAGACGCAACCGCTCGCCCCGGACCCCCACCCCGGAGGCACCCCAGAACCCCGACCAGAACTCCCAGGACCCCCAGAACCCTCAGGACCCCCAGAATCCCCAGGACCCCGGCGACCAGTCGTCGGACCGGCGCGGACGGCCGACCAGGACCGCCTCCCCCTCCCCCACGGCCACCCAGGACGACGACTGTCTGAATCTGGGCCCGTTCGTCGAGGACTTCGTGGACATCCGCCAGGTGCAGCCTCTGAGGCTCGACGCCGGCATCGGCAGGAACGGCTCACGCGGCACATTCGTCGCTCAATGCGGCACCAATCGCAATGGCCACAACAACCCCGACAATTTCATCGTGGCCCCCGGCGTGAGCAACGGCGCCCACCACCTCCACGACTATGTGGGCAACCTGTCCACGGACGGTTTCTCCACCGACGAGAGCCTGGCCGCCGCCGACACCACCTGCCGCGCAGGGGATAAATCCACTTACTTCTGGCCGGTTCTCCGTGACCGTAAAGTGGACGCGAACGCCCAGGACCCCGACGGCAACGTGGGCCAGGTGATCCGCGCCCGTGCGGTGACCCTGCAGTTCCGGGGCAACGCGACCTCCAGGGTCGTCGCGATGCCGAGGTTCCTGCGGCTGATCACCGGCGACGCCAAGGCCGGGACGAACGGCGCGGCCAACGCGCGGGCCCGCTGGACCTGCACAGGATTCACAAATCGCATAAGTCCCGATAAATATCCGCTTTGCCCGCGCGGAAGTCAGGTTCTTCGTATTCTGGATTTCCCCAGCTGCTGGGACGGTCAGAACACCGACAGCGCCAATCACCGCACGCACGTGGGCTTCCCCGGGCAGAACGGCGCTTGTCCGCAAGGCACCAGGGCGATTCCGCAACTGCGCATGATCCTCGCCTACACAGTTCCACAGGGTCCGTCGTTCGCCGTGGACGCGTTCCCTGAACAGAAGCACAACCCGGTTACCGACCACGCGGATTTCGCCAACGTCATGCCCGATCGGCTGATGCAGTTCGTCGTCTCGTGCATCAACCGGGGGCGCCGCTGCTGACACGTCCCCATCAGCCTTCCGAGTCGTACCCTCACCCGACCTTGGAGGGAAACAGATGCTCCACAGACGACACCCCCGGCACGCCCCCACAAAGCTGGACACAAGGAACGTCCGGCTGGGGGCGAGCGCCTCGTTGACCGCCGTCCTGTTGTCGGTGTTCGCGCTGGCCAGGACCGAACGCGGCGTCGCGCTGCTCGGCCGGGGAGTCAGTTTCCTAGAGTTCTACGCGGGCGTGTTCGCCCTGGTGCTGCTGACCGCGACGGTCGCGCTCGGCCTGCTCACCACCGAACGCGTGTTCCTGTCCCCGCCCAACCGGGTCAGGGCGCAGCTCGCGCACCGGGCCACCGCCCTCATCGGCCTGGCCTACCTGGTCACGCACATCGTCCTCATGGTCGGCCTGGGACACGCGCCGCCGGGGGCCGCGGTCGTGCCGGTCGCCGGGCTCTACGTGGGGTTCGGCGCGCTCGCCTTCGACCTCATGATCGTGGCGGTGGTCACGGGGATGCTCCGAGGCCGCTTCGCCGTACGCGGCACGCCGTGGTTGTGGCGGCTGCTGCACTCGGCCGCCTACCTGGCCTGGCCCATCGCGATCATGCACGGGCTGACGGCGGGCCGTTCGCCGGCCGGCTGGGTGGCCTGGTCGTACGTGGCATGCCTGGCCGCGGTCGGTTCGGCGCTGGTCGTGCGCGTGCTGGCCACGTTGCGCAGGCCGCCCGTCGTACCGGAGAGGGTCGAGGCGCCCGTCGTGACGGCCGGGGTCGCGGCGGACGTGCCCGTCGAGCGGCCGCGTGCCACGGCGGCAGCGGCGGCGGCCACCGCCGGGGCGCCGGCAGACGCGCCGGTGAGCCTGGCCGACGCGCGACGCAGGTACCGGGAGGCCGGATGAGCCCGCGCCGCGCGACCTCAGGGAGCCGGTCGTGATCCCGCACCGGGTGCCGCGCGTGCTGCGGATGGGTCCGGCGCGGCTGACCGCCGGGCTCGACCACTGCCGGCGGCTCGACCTGCCCGCGCACCGGACGCTGCACGGCGAACCGCGCCCGCGCGAGCTGGCCGAGCTCATCTCCATGGTGAACGAGGTGGACATGCGCGGACGGGGCGGCGCCGCCTTCCCGTTCGGGCGCAAACTGCGGGCCGTGGCGGACGCGGCGGGCACCGGCGAGAGCGTGGTGCTGGTCAACGGCGCCGAGGGCGAGCCGGCCAGCTCCAAGGACGCCATGCTGCTCACCCGCAACCCGCACCTCGTGCTGGACGGCGCCATCCTGGCGGCGGAGGCCCTGGGCGCCCGAGAGGTGGTCGTGGCCACCGTCGCGGGCGAGGTGGCCGAGTCGTCCGTGTCCGCCGCAGTGGCCGAACGCCGGGCCGCGAACGTGTCGGGCGGTTCGGAGAGCCGCATCCCGATCCGGGTGGTCGGGCTGGCGGAGAGGTTCATCAGCGGGGAGGGCGGTGCGCTCGTCCGCGGCGTGAACGGCGAGGAGGCCATCCCGCCGGGAAGGAAGCGGCGGGCCGCGACGAGCGGCGTGGACGGGCTGCCGACCCTGCTGTCCAACACCGAGACCTACGCGCAGTTCGCGCTGCTGGCCGAGTACGGCCCCGAGAAGTACGCCGAGGTGGGCACCAGCAAGGAGCCCGGCACGATCCTGCTCACGGTGAGCGGCGGCGCGGCCAACGGCGCGGTGATCGAGGCGCCGACCGGCGTCCTGCTGGCCGACGTCCTCGCGCTGTGCGAGGCCGAGGCCGGGGACGGCGTGCTGGTCGGCGGCTACCACGGCGCGTGGCTGTCGGCCGAGGTGGCCAGGTCCGCGGTGATCTCGCGGGAGGGCATGAAGCTGGCCGGGGCCACGCTGGGGGCCGGGATCATCGTGCCGCTCGGCGACGCCACCTGTCCCCTGGGCGAGGCGGCCAGGGTGGCCTCGTACCTGGCCGCCGAGTCGGCCGGGCAGTGCGGTCCCTGCCGCCTGGGGTTGCCCGACGTGGCGCGGGCGCTGTGCGCGATCGCCGAGGGCACGGGCTCCGTGGACGCCGTACGCCGGTGCGTGCGGGCCGTCGAGCGGCGTGGCGCGTGCTTCCACCCGGACGGCACGGCCAAGTTCGTGCTGTCGGCGCTGGACGCGTTCGAGAGCGAGATCGCGCTCCACCTGGAGCACGGCTCGTGCGGCCGGCCGGTGCGCGGCGTGCTGCCGATGCCCGAGCCCGAGGTGGAGCCCGAGTACCGGCTGGAGGTGGACTGGACCCGCTGCCAGGGGCACGGACTGTGCGCGCACCTGCTGCCGGAGTTCGTGGACCTGGACGACTACGGGTTCCCGTCGTTCAGGAACGTGCCGGGATGGATGGTCAAGGACGCGCGGCGGGCGGTCGAGATGTGCCCGGCGCTGGCGTTGCGCATCGCCCAGACGAACGGGGACGGGCCGAAACCGCCCATGTCGCCGCTTCGGCTGGTCAAGGACGGCGTGTTGAGGAAGGCCCCGGGGCTGACGCGGGTGGGGGCCGGTCAGAACATCTTTGGATTCGGAGGGACGGCGGGGTGATTTTGCAGTGATGGAGTTGTGACCAACTTGTCCGGAGATCCACGCGTCTCATCGATCGGTTCGACACGACCGACGGGGGACGACCATGGACCGCCGCGACTTTCTCCACCTCACCGCGCTCGCGCCGCTGGCACTCGCCGCCGACGCGAGGACGCCCGGCGTACCGGCCACCGGCGCGCGAACGTCCGGCTTCGGGCCGTCCGGCGCTGAGGTGTCCGGCGCTGAGGTGTTCGGCGTCGGGGCGGCCGGCGCGGGGCGGTCGGCGCCGCCGCCGGACTGGGCGCGGCTGCGCAGGCAGCTCGCGGGCACGCTGGTGCTGCCCGGCGACTCCGGGTACGACAGCGCCCGCCGCCTGTTCAACCCCGCCTACGACCGGATCAGGCCGGGCGGCGTGGCGTACTGCGCGAGCCCGGCGGACGTCTCGGCGTGCCTGGCGTTCGCGCGCGCGACCGGCGTCGCGGTCACCGCCCGCTCCGGCGGCCACTCCTACGCGGGCTGGTCCACCGGCACCGGCCTGGTGATCGACGTGTCCCGGATGAACGCGGTCTCCTACGCCTCCGGCCGGGCCACGGTCGGGGCGGGCGCCAAGCTGATCGACGTCTACGACCGGCTGGCCCGGCACGGCGTGAGCATCCCGGCGGGCTCGTGCCCCACGGTCGGGATCGCCGGGCTGACGCTGGGCGGCGGCCTCGGCGTGGTGTCGAGGAAGTACGGGCTCACCTGCGACACCCTGGAGTCCGTCCGCGTGGTCACGGCCGACGGCCGCCTGCTGACCGCGGACGCCACCCATCACTCCGGCCTCTACTGGGCCTGCCGCGGCGGTGGCGGCGGCAACGTCGGCATCGCGGTCTCCTTCACCTTCCGCACCCACGCCACGCGCGACCTCACCGTGTTCTTCCTGCACTGGCCGTGGTCGAAGGCGGGGGCCGCGGTGCGCGCCTGGCAGTCGTGGGGCCCGTCCGCGCCGGACGAGCTGTGGTCGTCGCTGCACCTGACGCGCGCGGAACGCGGCCTGGACGTGCTCGTCGTCGGCACGTACGAGGGCCCGAAGGCGTCACTGGACCGCCTGCTCGCCCCGCTGGTCGCGCGGATCGGCACGCCGTCGTCGAGGTCCGTGCGGACCACGTCGTACCGGGAGGCGATGATGATCATGGCGGGATGCGCCTCGCGGTCGGTGGAGCAGTGCCGCCGGACGCCGAGAGAGGCGTTCGCCGCCAAGTCGCACCTGGCCTACGCCAAGCTCCCGGCCGACGGCGTCCGGAGGCTGGTGGACGGGGTGGCGCGCGGCGGACGGCACTCCGTGCTGCTGGACGCGCTCGGCGGCGCGGTGGGCCGGGTGAAGCCGACCGCCACGGCGTTCCCGCACCGGGCCGCGCTCTACAGCGTGCAGTACTACGCGGAGGGCACGGACCGGACCTGGCTGCGCGGGCTGCACGGCGAGATGACCCCCCACTTCGGCGAGCACGCCTACGTGAACTACATCGATCCCGACCTGACCGGCTGGCGCGGCGCCTACTACGGCCCCAACGCCGCCCGCCTGGCCGAGGTGAAGTCGACCTACGACCCCGACCGGCTGTTCCGCCTGCCGCAGGGCATCTGACCTACTTCTCCCGCACGTAGACGGGCTCGCCGATCTTCACCATGTCGAACAGCCGCTTCGAGGTGGGCAGCGGCAGCCGGACGCACCCGTGCGAGGCGGGCCGCAGCGGCACCTTGGACGAGCCGTGCATGGCGATGCCCCCGACGAAGTAGAGCGAGTCGTACATCGTGCCGAGCGGGCCTTCGGTCCAGCCCGGCGCGCGGCTGGTGACGTGGAAGTCGCCGGTCGGGGTGATCGCGTTGCCGCAGTGGCCGTTCTCGCAGTAGCTGACCCGCGCGCCCGTCGAGACGTGCGAGACGAGCGCCGGGCGGCGGTGGCGGTAGACGACGAGGAGCTGGTAACGCAGGTTGATCTCGACCCGGTCGGCCTCGCCGTTCGGGACCAGCGGCTTCATCCGCACCGGACGGTCGAAGGCCCGCCACACCTCCGGTCCAACCGCGCCCTGGGGACGCAGGTGCCGGTGCTTCTGGAAGGCCCACACGCCGAACTTGGTCTGCTCGTCGTAGACGCCGTTGATCCTGCCGTAGTAGTAGCCGTTCCGGTGCAGCCGCTCCTGGAGGCGTCTGACGGTCTCGCCGCGGTCGCCCGGCCGCAGCACGACCTCCGTGCCAGGCCCGGTCCTGCCACGCCCGGCCGTGTCGCGCCCAGTAGTGCCGCGCCCGGCCGTGTCGCGCCCGGCCGTGCCAGGCCCAGTCGTGCCAGGCCCGGTCGTGTCGGGCCCGGTCGCGCCGGGCCCAGCGGTGCCGGGCACAGCCGTGTCCGCCACGGCGGGCGCACCGGCCAGGAAGGGAAGCCCACCACACCCGAGAGCGGCGAAAACAACCGCTCTCCGAACCTTTGTGATCATAGGTCAACGCCTACCCAGATCACCAACAATTCACGACACTGGTAAATCCCATTAAAACCGGCATATCGCTTTTATGCGACAACAAAGTCAAAGCTTTAGCGGCGTCTTGGGCAAGCAGAGAAGAGGGCGACCAAGAAAAGGCGGATGCGCCATGGACGCATCCGCCTTTCCTCCAGAAGCCGGGGAGTGAGCTGCGCGTTCACCCACCCGGACCTCTGTTCACCCCTCCGAACAGCCCCAACCTTAGCCAAGCCGAAGCCCGGAACGCACACCGTTCGGCAAAACCTTTCCGGAGAAAATCGGGGGCAGGCAAAAAACGAGTCGCGCGAGCGTCAGCACGGGTGGAAGTATGCCGAGATATGCGTAACTGGCCGCTCTTCGAGCTCTCCATCACCACGCCGCGACTGGAACTGCGGCACCCCACCCTCGACGACCTCGACGAACTGGCCGACCGGGCGGCCGAGGGCGTCCACGACGCCGGCTTCATGCCGTTCCTGCGCCCGTGGTCCGAGGCGGCCCCGGCCGAGCGGGTACGCCGTACGGTCCAGTACCACTTCAGGAGCTGGGCCGGGTTCACCGCCGACGACTGGTCGGTGGAGCTGGTCGCGGTGCACGAGGGCCAGGTGGTCGGCACCCAGGGCATCACCGCGACGAGCTTCCCCGTGGCCCGGCAGGTCAAGACGGGCTCCTGGCTGGGGCGGCGCTTCCAGGGCCTCGGCATCGGCACGGAGATGCGCAGGGCCGTCCTGCACTTCGCCTTCGCCGGGCTCGGCGCGCGGCATGCCGTGACGGAGGCGTTCGAGGACAACCACGCCTCGCTGGCGGTGACCAGGAAGCTCGGCTACCGCGACGACGGCGTCACCGTGCACGCGCGCAAGGGCGAGCCGGTCGTCACCCGGCGCTTCCGCATGGCCCGCGAGGACTGGTCGCCGTCGCCCGACATCGAGATCCACCACCTGGACGCCTGCCTGCCCCTGTTCGGCCTGGAGCCCTGAGCATCCGCCGTCGCTACGGCCTGAAGTGCCGCAACACCTCCGGGTTCGCCATGGCGTCGGGGTTGGCCGCCTCCTCCACGGGCGTGCCGAGCAGGATCTTGCGTACGGGCACCTCCAGCTTCTTGCCGGACAGCGTCCGGGGGATGCCGGGCACGACGCGGATCTCGTTCGGCACGTGCCGGGGCGACAGCTCCTGGCGAAGGGCCGCGCACAGGGCGCGTTCGAGCTGCTCACCGAACTCGGCGCCCTCGGCGAGGGTGACGTAGAGCAGCAGGCGGCCCTCCTGGCCGAGCTGGCCGGTGTCGATCACCAGGCTGTCGGCGATCTCGTCGAACCGCTCCACGACCCGGTAGAACTCGCTGGTGCCCATGCGCACGCCGCCACGGTTGAGCGTGGAGTCGGAGCGGCCGTAGATGACGCAGCCGCCGTCCTCGTTGATCTTGATCCAGTCGCCGTGCCGCCACACGCCGGGGTAGACGTCGAAGTAGCTCTCGAAGTAGCGCCGCCCGTCGGGGTCGTTCCAGAACATCACCGGCATCGAGGGCATCGGCCGGGTCAGCACCAGCTCGCCCACCTCGCCGACCACCGGCTCGCCCTTGGGGTCGTACGACTCCACCTTCGCCCCCAGCGACCGGCACGGGATGATCCCCGCCCTGATCGGGTGGAGCATCGTGGCCCCGACGAACCCGGTGCACACGTCGGTGCCGCCGGAGAACGACCCGATCGGCGTACCGGGCAGCTCGGCGGCGACCCATTCGAACCCCTCGGGCGGCAGCGGCGAGCCCGTCGAGCCGATGCCGCGCAGCCGCTCCAGCCCGGTCGGCCGGATCCCCTCCTTCAGCGAGGCCATGATGTACGGCGCCCCCACCCCGAAGTACGTCACCTGCTCCTGGGCGGCGATCCGCCAGAGCGCCGCGGACGAGGGATGCGTGGCCGAGCCGTCGTAGAGCACCGGCGTGGCCCCCACCAGCAGGGCGCCGATGAGGTAGTTCCACATCATCCAGCCCGTGGTGGTGTACCAGAAGAACACGTCCTCCTCGCCCAGGTCCTGGTGGAAGGCGAGCGACTTGAGGTGTTCGAGCAGCACGCCGCCGTGCCCGTGCACGATCGGCTTGGGCAGCCCGGTCGTGCCGCTGGAGTAGAGGATCCACAGCGGGTGGCCGAACGGCACCCGGTCGAACTCCAGCGGCCCCGCCTCGGCCCGCAGCCCCTCCCAGCCGATCACCTCGCCGTGCGGCACCGAACGCGTGTGCGCGGCACCGGGCTCGGCCTGCTGGGGGGCGCGGCCGTCGCCGGCCGCCGACAGGTAGGGGATCCAGACCGTGGCGCGCAGCGTGGGCAGCTCGGCGGCGATCTCGTTGACGGCGTCGGAGCGGTCGTAGGTCTTGCCGTTGTAGCGGTAGCCGTCGACCGCGATGAGCACCTTGGGCTCGATCTGCTTGAACCGGTCGACGATGCTCGGCACCCCGAAGTCGGGCGAGCCGGCCGACCAGATCGCGCCGAGCGAGGCGGTGGCGAGGAAGGCGATCAGGGCCTGCGGGATGTTCGGCAGGTAGCCGGCCACGCGGTCGCCCCTGGTGACGCCGAGCCGGGCCAGGCCGGCGCGGACGCGGGCCACCTCGTCACGCAGCTCGGCGTACGTCAGCTCCTGGCGGGCGCCGTCCTCGGAGACGAAGACCAGGGCGGTGCCCTCGGTACGCCGCAGCGCGTTCTCGGCGTAGTTGACCGAGGCTCCCGCGAACCAGGTCGCGCCGGGCATCTCGCCCGACAGCACCGGCCCGTCACCGCGCTCCCCGATGACGTCGAAGTAGTCCCAGACCGACGTCCAGAAGTCCTCAGGACGGTCGACGGACCACTGCCACACCTCCTCGTAGCTCGCTCCGGACCGTCCCAGCCACTCCAGGTAGCGGGTCAGCTTGGCGGCGGCCACGACCTCGTCGGTCGGCTCCCAGAGAAGCGCACCTTCAGCAACCATGTGCCCCATCCTGTCGCCCGGTAGGTGGAAAGTCATACCTGACCTCCCACATAACTTGCTACCTCCTCAGGTGGTCCACCGCCATACGCGCCGCCGTGCCGATCACCGCGTCGGCGCGCGGCTGGATGACCGCCGTGCTGGACGAGCGGGTGAACACCGCCACCGCGTACCGGCCGCCGTCGGGGTACTCGACCACGCCGACCTCGGTGCGCAGCGTCGGCAGCGACCCGGTCTTGCCGCCGACCTCGACGTCGTCGTACGGGAAGCCCGAGGCCAGCCGGTGGGGCCACACCTGCATGTTGAGCACGGCGCGCATCCAGGAGCAGGACTCCGGCGTGGCGGCCTCGTCCCGCCAGATCATGGAGAGCAGGCGGGTCATCTCGCGGGGGGTGCTGCGGTTCGTCCGCGCCGGGTCGAGCACCCGCAGGCGGGAGATGTCGTCGGGATCCAGGTACGGCCACCCGTGGCCGGTGTCCAGCTCCATGGACTCGAACAGGGCCCGGCCGCTCTGCCGCAGCCGGGTGCCGTCGAGGCCGAAGGCGTCCAGCATGGTGTTGACCGCCTCCATGCCCACCCGGTCGAGCAGCACGTCGGCGGAGGTGTTGTCGCTCACCGCCATCATCAGGTACGCCAGGTCGCGCAGCGACATCGTCACGTCGTCGAGCATGGCCGACAGGCCCGTGGGCCCCGAGACCCGCCGGTCGGCCGTGACGGTCGTCGGGGCCGTCGCGTCCAGCAGCCCGGCGTCGGCCTGCCGGCAGAACTCCACCAGCAGCGGCAGCTTGAACACCGACGCCAGGGGCACCGGCTCGTCGGCGTCGTGCCCGGCCTCCCGCCCTGAGTCGATGTCGCAGGCGTGCAGCCAGCCGGTGACCCCGGCCATCCGGAACAGCGCCGCGTAGTCGGGATCGCTCATGCCAGCATCCCCGGCCTCCGGCTGATCCGCCGCGCGGGCGCGGCGCCCTCGTCGGTCATCCCGGCGCTCTCCTTCAACGTGCGTACGGCAACGGCCGAGAACTCGGCCACCCAGTCCTTCCTCGTGCCCGTCGCCGCTCGCCAGGCGGTGGAGACCCGGCACGCGATCGGCGAGCCTAGCAGCGGCCGCCACGCCAGCCCAGGGACGTCCGCCTTCGGCCCGAACGCCACCGCCTGGCCCGCGAGCACCAGGCCGAGCCCGGCGCCCTGGTGCACCTGGGCGGGGACGTAGCCGTGCCGGCGGCACTCGGCCAGCGTCTCTGCGTGCCAGCCCGGCTCGCCCTCCTTGGGCGGCATCAGCAGCTCGCGCCCGGCCAGCTCGGTCAGGTGCACCTCGCCGGCCTCGGCCAGCGGGTCGTCCCCGGCCAGGAGCACGCCCTGGGGCTGCACGAGCACCTGGCCGAAGTCCAGGCCGGGGGCGGCGACCGGATGGCGGACGAGCCCGACGTCGATCGTGCCCTCGGCCAGCGCGGACACCTGGTGGGCCGTCCAGATCTCGGCGGGGACGAGCCGTACGTCCGGATTCGCCGCCCGGAAGCCCGCGACCAGGGCGGCGATCACGGAGGCGGCCAGGTCGGGCGGGACCCCGATCTTGAGCACGCCGCCGTCGCCGTGGCGGGCCAGCTCGCGCAGCCGCTCGACCCTGGCCACGATCTCCCGGGACTCGCCGAGCAGCAGCCGCCCGGCCTCGGTCAGGCGCACCTGGCGGGCGGACCGGTCGAAGAGCGGCACGCCGAGCTCCTCCTCCAGGCGCTTGATGCGCTGGCTGAGCGGCGGCTGGGCCATGCCGAGGCGGATCGCGGCGTGCCCGAAGTGCAGTTCCTCCGCCACCACGAGGAAGTAGCGGAGATGCCGGACCAGGTCCATGACCAGCCACTATATCCAGATTTATATCTATGTAGCCGTCATATCAATATTGGACGGGACGTCTCACTGTCTGGTGTCCTCAGGCCATGGCATCACAAACGGGGGCCCTGTACGGGCGACTTCGGCCGGAGGAGCCGCGCCGCCGACGGCGGCGCAGGTGGCCGCTGCTCCTGGCAGTCCTTCTCGTGCTGGTCGTGGCGGCGGGGGCCACCATCTGGCTGTTGCGGACGGAAGGCTCACCCGAGCAGACGACCGACGAATACCTCTCGGCCTGGTCCGTCAAGGACTATGCGAAGATGCGCCGGCTCGTCGCCGACCCGCCCACCGACTTCGAGGCCTGGCACCGGCGTTTCAGCACCGACCTCAAGGCCGAGCAGGCCACCTTCTCCCGCTCCCGGTCGACCGGCCCCTTCGCCGACGACGGCCCGGACGACGACGGCTACCTGGGCTTCAACGTCAACCTGCAAGGCCGCCGGGACTGGAAGTACAGCAGCCGGCTCAAGGTGGTCGAGCAGGACGGCGCGTGGAAGGTCGCCTGGACCCCGGCCGTCCTCCATCCCCAGCTCAAGAAGGGCCTCTCGCTGCGCCTGGTCGCCCAGAAACGCGACGCGGTGAGCGTCCGGGCCGCCGACGGCACCGAGATCGGCGGCGCGGACGCCCCCGGCTCGGTGCAGCAACTGGTGGAGGGCATCAAGCAGACCTACCCCGACCGCTTCAACGGGAGCGGCGACTCCATCATCGGCCTCTACAAGGGCGACGAGCTGGTCGAGACGCTGGTCAAGCCGGGCGGCACCGAGCCGCTCACCACCACGATCGACCTGAAGGTGCACAAGGCGGGGGCCGCGGCGCTCGAAGGCGTGACCAAGCCGGCCTCGCTGGTGGCGTTGCGCGCCTCGACCGGCGAGATGCTGGCCGTCGTCAACAAGCCCGGCGGCTTCAACCGGGCGCTGCTGGGCAAGTATCCACCCGGCTCGACGTTCAAGGTCGTCACGGCCTCGGCGCTGGTCGCGGACGGGGTCGAGCCCGCCAGGACGGTCACCTGCCCGGCCGAGAAGAACATCGGCGGCTTCCCCTTCCACAACGCCGGCTTCAAGGACTACGGCACGCTCTCCTTCCAGGACGCCTTCGCGCACTCGTGCAACACCACGTTCGGCGAGATGAGCGTGGCCGAGCTGAACGGCGGCAGGCTGGCCGAGGTGGCCAGGAGCTTCGGCTTCGGCACCGCGATCAACCCGGGCGTGCCCGCCGTGCGGGCCGAGTTCCCCGACCCCAAGGACGACACCGACCTCGCCTCGGCCTCCATCGGCCAGGGCCGGGTGCTGGCCAGCCCGCTCAACATGGCCTCCGTCGCCGCCGCCATCGCCTCGGGCGCCTGGATCCCGCCGCGGATCGTGCCCAAGGGGATGGTCTCCGACGACCGCCCGCGCCCGCTGGAGCGCGGCGTGGTCTCCGCCCTGCGCAAGCTCATGCCCGCCGTCGTCACGGACGGCACCGCCAAGGCCGCGCACTTCCCCCCGGGCACCGCGGGCAAGACCGGGACGGCCGAGTACGGCTCGGGCAAGGAGCCGCCCGCGCACTCGTGGTTCATCGGCTACAAGGGGGACGTGGCGTTCGCGGTGGTCGTGGAGGGCGGCGGCGCCGGCTCGGCCGTGGCGGCCCCCGTCGCGGCCCGTTTCCTCACCGCCCTGCCCTGATCCACCGCACGGGGGGCGCAGGTCAGCAGGGCGGGTCAGCCGGCCTTGCGGTCCAGGGGGGAGGTCAGGCCGTTCACGGCGGCCAGCACCTCCGAGGCGTCGGACAGGTCCGGCAGCACCAGGTCGGCGCCCGCCTCCCGCAGCTCGGCGGCCGTGGACCGCCCGGAGGCGACCCCGATCACGGCGGCCCCGCCGATCCTGGCCGCCTGCACGTCACGCGTGGAGTCGCCGATCACGACCGTGTTGGCCGCCGTGAACGGCGTGCCCAGCCGCTGCTTGGCCCTTCCCTGAGCGACCTGCAGCAGCGTCGCCTTGGGGTAGACCTCCTCGCCGTAGCCGCCGAGCTCGAAGTCGACGTACTTGTCCAGCCCGAACGCCTTGAGCTTGTGCACGGCGTTGCCCTTGATCGTGCCGGTCAGCACCGACTGCACGACGCCGTCGAGCCGGGCCACCGTCTTCAGCGCGCTCTTGGCGCCCGGCATCATCCGGCCCTCCTTGGCCAGCCGGCCGCGCCGGTCGGCGAAGGCGAGGGCGAGCGCGGCCAGGAACCTGGGCAGGTGGTCGTCCTCGGCCTGGATCCCGTTGACGGCCAGCGTCTCGAAGACGATCTCGGAGTCGGGACGGCCCAGCGGCGGCACGAGCTTGACCAGCGGCCGGCCGGTCACGGCGCGGAACGCCTCGGCGTAGGCGTCCCGGGTCACGATGGCGACGTCGACCAGGGTGAGATCGACGTTCCAGAGCACAAGGCGGTTGATGGCGACCTCCTGAGGGGTTACCGGCAAGGGTACGGCCGCCGTCCGCCCCGGGGCTTCCCCCGAGGCGGATCCGGCATGCCCCTCAGGCGTACTGGAGCGCCTGGGCGAGCGTGTCCACCACGGGCAGGCCGGTGCCCTCCAGCTCGGCCCGCGAGGTCATGCCGCCGGTGTAGAGCACCGCCCGCGCGCCCACGTGCCGCGCGGCGAGCCCGTCGTCGACGCTGTCGCCGATCACCAGGATCTCGCCGGGATCGACGTCGAGGGCCTGGATGTGCGTGGTCATGTGCACGGCCTTCTCACCCCCCGTGCTCCCGACCAGCCCGTCGACCCGGGTGAAGTGCCGGGTGATGCCGAAGGACTCGACGATCGGCACCAGATGGGCGTGGGGGGCCATCGAGCACAATGACTGGGTGCCGGCCCAGCCGCCGAGCACCACCTCGGCGTCGGGGGCCAGGCCGCAGGCGGCGCTCAGCCTGAAGTAGTGCTCATGGAACCCGTCGTCCAGCAGTTCCCACTCCCCCTCGGCCAGCGGCCTGCCGAGCAGGCGCTCGTAGGCGACCCAGATGGGGCGGGTGTAGACCGCGCGGAACCCGTCGGCGGTCAGTTCGGGCAGCGCGTACGGCTTGAAGAGGGCGTTGGTGGCACCTACGACGGCCTCGACGTCGTGAAAGAGCGTCCCGTTCCAATCCCAGATGATGTGTTTTGTCATGTCCCATCAAGCTTATTCTGAACGCAGCAGGTCCGGGATCTCCTGGGTGGCATACCACATGAGCTCATGGGCCTCCGCGCCGTCGACCGTGAACCGGGCGTCGTCGTCGCCGTCGTCGGAGGCAGGCAGCGCCTCGACGGCGGCCTTGATGTCGGCGGCAGCGTCATGGTCGTCGATGTGCACCGCGGCCACCTTTGCCATCGGGACGGCCGCGGCGAGCCGCACGCGGGCCCGCTCCTCCAGGCCGACGCCGGCCGAGACCGAGCCGTCGGGCACCTCGGCGGCGACCACCACCCGCCTGGGCCCGGCGGCCACGCCGTCGGCGCGGTCGGCGGCCAGCATGCGCAGCGAGGCGCGGGCCGCCTCGGTCAGTGCGACGTACTCCAGTTCCTCGGTGTCGCCCGAGGCGTACCACTCGGTCAGCGCGGGGGTCACCGCGTAACCGGTCAGGGGGGCCGGCCCCAGTTCCCCTGCCTCGACCGCGCGGGCGAGGGCGGGGAGGGTGCACGGCAGATAGACGCGCATCACGAACCTTTCCGAAATCGCAAGGGCACCATCATGCCCGTCGCAGCGTGAGCCGGAGAACGGACTCCAGCTCTGTGAGGGTCGTGTCGGCGTCGCGGTGGTGGATTCCGGTGATGCCGAGCGCGCGGGCGGCCAGGATGTTGGCCTCGATGTCGTCGATGAAGACGCACTGCTCGCCGGGCAGTCCGACCTGGTCGAGGGCGTGTCGGAAGATGCGTTCCTCGGGTTTGCGCATGCCGACCTCGCCGGAGATCACGACCGCGTCGAAGAGGCCGTCCCATTCGTGGCGGGGGTAGGTGTTCGACCAGGAGTTAGACAACAAACACGTCTTAACCCCATTTTTCCGTACGTCGCGGAGCATGTCGTACATGGCGTCGACCCGTTCGAACTGCGCGAACATGCGCTCCAGCAGCCCCTCGGCCACCGGCGGCACGCCGTCGACGGTGAGCAGCCGGGCGGCCAGGTCGCGCTCGAAGGCCGGGCCGTCGAGCTCGCCGCGTTCGAGCGCGTGCACGACGTTCTGGCCCTCACCGCCCTGGTAGGCGTGGTCGACCAGCTCGCGCATCACCGAGCGGTAGTGCTCGGCGTCGATCCGGTCGGCCGCCAGCCACCGGGCGATGGAGTCGGTCAGGCTGGTCGTGAGCACGCCACCCCAGTCGATGAGCACCCCTGCGACCACGACCGCCTCCTCGCTCGAATCCGGTTCTAGGATAGAACCCCGCGAATCGGCTTTCGCGCCTACCCCGCGGCCCGCACCTCGGCGGCCAGCTTGCGGTGCTCG
Organism: Nonomuraea sp. NPDC047529; assembly: GCF_040642995.1. Taxonomy (NCBI): domain Bacteria; kingdom Bacillati; phylum Actinomycetota; class Actinomycetes; order Streptosporangiales; family Streptosporangiaceae; genus Nonomuraea; species Nonomuraea sp. NPDC047529. The sequence continues at coordinate 169,587 of NZ_JBEYTJ010000019.1, forward strand.
GGCGACCGCAGCACACCGGCCGCCGCCTGCGCCGACGCGACGGGCGCCGCGGACAGCAGCCCCCTCTTCTGCTTGAGCCTGAGCAGCCGGACAACCGACTGGTCGAGGCGGTCCTCCGAGACGCGCCCCGACTTCACCGCCCCCAGCACCGCCTGGTACGCCTTGCCCAGGTCGTACGGCATGAGCAGCAGGTCGGCCCCGGCCAGCACCGCGCGCACGGCCACCTCGCCGTCGCCGTACTTCTTGCGCACGCCCTCCATGTTGAGCGCGTCGGTGGAGATCACGCCCTTGAAGCCGAGCTTCTGCCGCAGCAGGCCGGTCAGGATGGGCTTGGACAGCGTCGCCGGGTCACCCGACGGGTCGAGCTTGGGGAAGACGATGTGGGCGCTCATCACGGCGTCGACCCCGGCGCCGACGGCGGCCCTGAACGGCGGCGCGTCGATCCGCTCCCACTGGGCCATGGTGTGCTTGATCACCGGCAGGCCGGTGTGGCTGTCGACGGAGGTGTCGCCGTGGCCCGGGAAGTGCTTGGCCGTGGACGCCACCTTGGCGTCGCCGAAGCCCTTGACCGCCGCCGCGACCATCTTCGCCACCGCGGACGGGTCGTTCCCGTAGGCCCGCCTGCCGATGACCGGGTTCCTCGGGTTGATGTTGACGTCGGCGACGGGCGCGAAGTCGAGGTTGACCCCGAGCGCCCGCAGCTCCTCGCCGGTCGCCCTGGCCACGGCCCTGGACATCGCCGGGTCCTTGGTGGCGCCGATCTCGGCCGCGCCCGGGAACTCGGTCATCAGCGCGGACATGCGGGACACCAGGCCGTTCTCCTGGTCGGTGCCGACCAGCAGCGGGACCTTCTTCGACGCCTCCTGGAGGCCGTTGGTGAGCTTGACGACCTGGGCGGTGGACTTGACGTTCGCCGGGAAGAGGATCACGCCGCCCAGGTGGTAGCGGGCGATCACCTTGGCCGGGGTCTGGGCGCCGTAGCGGGCCTGGTTCTCGCCGGAGACGGTGTCGGCGGCGGTGCCGTACAGGACGGGCATGAAGAGCTGGCCGACCTTCTCCTCCAGGGTCATCCGCCGCAGGGCCCGCAGCACCGGGTCGGCCTCGGCCTGGGGCGGGCTCTGTGGTGTCGTGCTCCCCACGGGGGTGGTGGCCCCGTCGCTCGCCGGGGCCGCGCTCGCCGGGGCGCCACCCCCGCCGCCGCACGCGGTCAGCGCCAACACCAGGAGCCCTGCCGGGCCGATCCGTCTGAACATGCCTTCCAAGGTATCCATGCCGAGGCCCGTCCGAGGCCCGTCCGAGGCCTGCGGCCCCAAAACGCCCCGTTCACACCCCCAGCGCCGCGAGCCCGGGCAGGTGCGTGCGCGCCACCGCGCGCGCGTTCGCGGCCGTGACCTGGGCCCGCGCGTTGCGCGCCGCCAGCCTGCACTGCTCCAGCGTGTGCGCGGCCAGCGCGGCCCGTACGGCCCCCAGAGCCCCCGCCCCCATCGACAGCGTGGTCGCCCCGAGCCCGACCAGCACGCACGCCAGAGCGGGATCGGCGGCCGCCTCACCGCAGACGCCCACCGGCTTGCCGTGGCCGCAGGACATGGCGATCAGGTCGAGCAGCGCCGGCTGCCACGGGTCCTGGAGCCCGCTCACCGTGCCGAGCTGGCGGTCGGCGGCGAAGGCGTACTGGGCCAGGTCGTTGGTGCCGAGCGAGACGAAGTCCACCATCCCGGCCAGTTGCCCGGCCCGCAGCGCCGCGGACGGGATCTCGATCATGACGCCCACCTTGGACAGCCCGCGCGCCCGGCAGGCGTCGGCGAACCATTCGGCCTCCTCGGCCGTGGCCACCATGGGCGCCATCACCAGCAGCTCGGCCGGCGCGTCCTCGGCCGCCGCGGCCAGCGCGCGCAACTGCGCGTCCATCACCTCGGGGAACCGCCTGAACAGGCGCAGCCCGCGCTCGCCCAGCGCCGGGTTCGGCTCGGCGGGGGCGGGCAGGAACCGCAGCGGCTTGTCGGCGCCCGCGTCGAGCGTGCGCACGACCACGGTCCCGCCGGGCACGGCCTCCAACGCCGCGCGGTAGGCCCGCCGCTGCTCCTCGACGGCCGGGGCGTCGGCGCGGTCGAGGAAGAGGAACTCGGTCCGATAGAGCCCGACACCCTCCGCCCCGGCGGCCACCGCCTCCGTCAGCTCGGCCGGGCCGGCGACGTTGGCCAGCAGCGGCACCGCGTGCCCGTCGGCGGTCCGGCCCGGCCCCTTGGCCGCGCTGATCGCCGCCTGCTTCGCCGCCGCCGCGTCACGCGCCCCGGCCACGTGGTCGTCGGACGGCTCCAGGCTCACCTCGCCCGTCGTGCCGTCCACCAGCACCCGGACGCCGCCGGGGATGCCGGTCGCCCCGGGGCAGGCGACCACGGCGGGCACGCCCATCGCCCGTGCCATGATCGCGGTGTGGCTCGTGGGCCCGCCCTGCTCGGTGACGAACCCGGCCACGTGCCGCCGGGACAACAACGCCGTGTCGGCGGGCGCCAGATCGACCGCGACCAGCACGTACGGCTCCTCGGGCGCCACCGGCAGCCCCGGCATCGGGTGCCCGGTCAGCAGGGCGATCACCCGGTCCCTGATGTCGTCGAGGTCGGCGGCCCGCTCGCCCAGGTATCCGCCGGCCCCGCTGAGCACGTCCCGGTATTTGGTGAACGCCTCGAAGACCGCCCGCGGAGCGGCGAGACCCCGGTCGATGAGGGTTCTGACCTTCACCACCAGCCCGGGGTCCTCGGCCATCAGCGCCTGCGCCTTGAGGATCTCCTCGGCCTCGCCGCCCGCCTGGTTGCCGCGGGCCTCAAGCTCGCCCGCGACCTGTGAGAGCGCGGCCGTCGCCCGCTCCTTCTCCTGTTCCGCCTCACCGGTGTAGGTGCTGCCCTCGGGGGGTTCGGGCACAGAGGCGGTCAGAACGTACGCGGGGCCGTGCCCGATGCCCGGGCTGACCCCAACCCCCCGCAGGTTCATGGCGCTCCGGCGATCGTGGCCAGTTCGTCCAGGATCTCCTCGGAGCCGTCGCCCTCGGCGCTGATCACGACGGTCTCGCCCTGCCGGACGTCGAGCGCCATGATCGCGAGGATGCTCTTGCCGTTGACCGGCGCCCCTCCGCCGCTGGCCTTGGCCACGCTGATGTCCATCGGGGCCAGCTGGGCCCGTTTCACGAACGTCGCCGCGGGACGGGCGTGCAGACCCACCTCCGCCGCGACCGTGACCTTGCGCTCACCCATGAGCCTCTCCTTCTCTACCCGGTCCAGACCAGCTGGACCCCTGCTTGAATGGCGGCCGGCCGCTCGCGGTCGGGCCGGTGCCCGGTATGGCGGGGGGCACGCCTATTGTGACGTCTTCTGCCGGTACGACCGTGCCCGTACGGCGATCTCGGGGACCGCGCCGACGGCCGCTACATCCATGTGAACAGCTCGTCCCCCACGTGCACCGCCCCCTGGACGATGCCGGTCACCGACTCCGAGGGGGCGTCGAGGGCCACGACCGGGCAGACCGGGGACCGTCCGCCCGCCTCGACGGCCGACGGGTCCCACGCCACGACGGGCTGCCCCGCGCTGACCCTGTCGCCCTCGGCCGCCAGCAGCCGGAAGCCCTTCCCCTTGAGCTGGACCGTGTCGATGCCCAGGTGCACCAGCACGCCCCTGCCGTCGTCCCCCACGATGACGTAGGCATGCGGATGCAGTTTCATGATCTTTCCCGCTATGGGGGCCACGGCCTTGCCTGGCCCCCGCAACGGGTCGATCGCCGTTCCCGGTCCCACCATGCCCGCGGAGAAGACCGGATCGGGCACGGCGGCCAACCCCACAGCCGCCCCCTCGACCGGGGCGAGAACAGTCGTCATGGTCTCGCCCTTAGCCGATGATGTCCTCGATGTCGCTGGCGATCGTGTCCGCCTCGGGCCCCACGACGACCTGGACCACGTTGCCCGCGGCCATCACGCCGTGCGCCCCCGCCGCCCTGAGGGCGGCCTGGTCGACCTTGGACGCGTCGTGCACTTCGGTGCGCAACCGGGTGATGCAGGGTTCGATCTCGATGATGTTGTCGGCACCGCCGAGACCGGCGATGATCGCATTCACATCCGCCGCCATCCGGTCCTCCCTCGTTCCAACTCCTTGACCAGGCTAAACGAGGCGCCTCGCTCAGTCCGTCTGCGTGACCTTGTTGAGTCCGCGCGGCGAGTCGGGGTCGATGCCGAGGCGCCGGGCCAGCGCTTCGGTGAGGAGCTGGCCGGGGATGATCAGGCCCATCGGCGCCACCCATTCGGGCAGGTCGGGGCCGTTCAGCGCGGCCGTGCCGGCCCGCGCGAGCGCGTCGCCGCCGCCGATCGTGTACGCCGCCGCGCCCGCCGCCACGACCCGCTCGGCCAGGGCCACCGTGCCGGACAGCGTGGGGCTGTTCTCCGAGGCCACCAGCAGCGCCGGGGTGTCGGCGTCGACCACGGCGATCGGGCCGTGCAGCAGGTCGGCGTAGGACAGGCCCATGGCGTGCAGGTAGCAGGCCTCCTTGAGCTTGAGCGCGGTCTCCAGGGCCGTGGAGAAGGCGAGCCCGCGTCCGGACACGACCACGCCCGGCTTGTCCAGCAGCCCTTCGACGACCGCGTCCAGGTCGCCCGGCTCGGCGATCAGCTTCTCGACCGCCTCGGGCACCCGCCGCAGGTCCCCGGCGTCCACGTCGGCACCCAGGCCCAGCGCCAGCACGGCCAGCGCGGCGAGCTGCGTGGTGTACGTCTTCGTCGCCGGGACGGCCTTCTCCTCGCCGGCCAGCGTGCACAGCGCGACGTCGGCCGCCTGGGCGAGCGGGCTGTCCTCGCCGCCGTTGGTGATGCCGACCGTCTTCGCGCCGCAGTCCTTGGCCCAGGCCAGGGTCTCGACGATCTCCTCCGTACGACCCGACTGCGAGATCGCGACGGCCAGCACGCCGTCCAGGTCGACCTTGCGCTTGTAGGTCGTCGCGATGGACGGCGCGGCCAGCGCGCCCATCCGTCCCGCGTGGGACTCGACCAGGTAGCGGCCGTAGACTGCGGCGTTGTCGGAGGTTCCACGCGCGATGAACAGCAGCTGGCGAGTCTGCTCGCCCACCGCCTTCACCTCGCCGACCCTGGGGAGCAGGGCGTCGAGCGTGGCCCGCAGCGCCTCCGGCTGCTCGGCGATCTCACTGCGCATCTTGGTGGTCATCCTGAGCTCATCCCTCGATTCATACGGTTCGCACTTGACCGTCTTTCGCGACATGTGGTCTAGTCCGGACTAGACCAGTACGAACCATAGCCCATGACCACCAAACAAGAAATCTGCCCATAGACTGCCGCACCACCAGTCCCAGATTTCTTCTTTGCCGATCGAGGGGAGGATCCGTGGCGCACATCGATCCGGATAGCCCGGTGCCCAAGTACTTCCAGCTTCGCGAGATCCTGCTGGACCTCATTGACAGCAACGAGCTCAGCATCGGCGCCGCCATCCCGTCCGAGCGGGAGCTCTGCCAGCGGTTCGGCCTGTCCAGGATGACCGTACGGCAGGCCGTCGACCACCTGGTCTCCGAGGGACGCCTGCACCGCGTGCCAGGCAAGGGCACGTTCGTGGCCAGGCCCAAGATCGAGCTGGCGTTGCAGCTCACGTCGTTCACCGACGACATGAGGGCGCGCGGCATGATCCCAGGCTCGCGCGACCTCGACCGCCGCATCGTGCGGGCCAGCGCCCACCTGGCCAAGGAGCTGGGGATCCAGCCGGGTGAGGAAGTGCACTTCATCGAACGCCTGCGTACGGCCGACGGTGAGCCGCTGTCCATCGAACGGGCACACATCCCGGTCAAGCTCGCCCCCGACCTGGCCGATTACGACTTGTCCGACAAATCGCTGTATGAGCTGCTGGAGAGCCGCTACGGCCTGGTCATGGACGCCGGCGAGCTCACCATCGACGGCGGCATCGCCGACCCGAGCGACGCCGACCTGCTGAAGCTCCCGCGCGGCGGCGCCGTGCTGCTGCTCCAGCGCAGGTCCTTCTCCGGCGGCGTCTGCGCGGAGCTCGGCGTGTCCACCTACCGCGCTGACCGCTATCAGCTGCGGACCATACTCGAAATGCCCGTTAGACGGGGCTAGGGCCACTCCGCCGGGCCCGGACGGCCGGCCCGGCGGACGCCCCACTCCCACCCCCCGGAGGAACGCCCGGTGAACGAGACCACCGCCGCCGCCCGGCCTTCGCCGCTCGCACGCGTGATGAACGTGCTCCAGAGGCTGGGCCGCTCGCTGATGCTGCCCATCGCGGCCCTGCCCGCGGCCGCGCTGCTCTCCCGGTTCGGCCAGCCCGACATGCTGGGCTCCAACGGCCCGGCCTCCGGCGGCCTGGCCGACGTCCCGGGGTTCACGTGGATGAGCCAGGTCGCCGCGGTGCTGGCCGCGGCCGGGGACGCGCTGTTCCAGAACCTGCCGCTGCTGTTCGCGGTGGGCGTGGCCATCGGCTTCGCCCGCAAGGCCGACGGCAGCACGGCACTGGCGGCCGTCGTCGGCTACCTGGTGTTCGACCGGGTGACCAAGGTGATGTTCTTCGGCTCCGACATCCGGGACACCGTGGCCATGCGCCAGGTCCAGGACGAGGGCATCAAAGAAGTCATCAACTACGGCATGCAGAACCCCACCAAAGTGCTCGGCGGCATCGTGATGGGCCTGGTCACCGCGCTGCTGTGGCAGCGCTTCCACCGGATCAAGCTGCCGTCGTGGCTGGCGTTCTTCGGCGGACGCCGATTCGTACCGATCATCACCTCCATCGTCGCGCTGCTGCTCGGCGTGCTCTTCGGCTGGCTCTGGCCGGTCCTCGGCGAGTGGATCCGCCATGCCGGCGAGGCCCTGGCCGCCATCGGTCCCATCGGCACCGGCATCTACGGCCTGATCAACCGCCTGCTCATCCCGCTCGGCCTGCACCACTTCGTGAACTCGGTCGTCTGGTACGTCGTGCCGCAGTGCGAGGTGGGCGGTCACGTGCTGGGCGGCGACTGGAACTGCTACTTCGGCGGCGCCCCGCACTCCGGCCAGTTCATGGCCGGCTTCTTCCCCGTCATGATGTTCGCCCTGCCGGCCGCCGCCCTGGCCATGTGGCGGGCCGCGCCCCCGCACCGCCGGGCCACGGTGGGCGGCATCATGCTCTCGGCGGGGCTGGCCTCGTTCGTCACCGGCATCACCGAGCCGATCGAGTTCGCGTTCATCTTCGTCGCGCCCGCGCTGCTGGTCGCGCACGCCATCCTGACCGGGCTGGCGATGGCGCTCACCACGCTCATCGGCGGGCAGCTCGGCTTCGGCTTCTCCGCGGGCCTGCTGGACATGCTGCTGAACGTGAGCAAGTCCAACACCCAGAACCTTCCGGGCATCCTGCTGCTCGGCCTGATCTACGGCGTCGTCTACTACGTCGTGTTCACGTTCCTCATCCGCAGGTTCGACATCATGACACCGGGCCGAGAACCCGAGCCCGACCTCGACTCCGGCGAGACCTAGCGCCCGTTTTCCGCCTCGCCCGCCGTGGTAGGAACCTGGCATTCCCCCGCTGACGGACCACCGAGCGGGGGTGAGGGGCATGGGCGCGTCGCCCTGGTCGGCGACGTTCGCGGTGCTGCAGCGCATCGGCCGCTCGCTCATGATGCCCATCGCCGTGCTGCCCGCGGCGGGCCTGCTCTTCCGCTTCGGCCAGGACGACCTGCTCGGCAAGGACGGACTCGGCGGCATCCTTCCCTGGATGCTGCCCGTCGCCAACGTCCTGGCCGCGGCCGGCGGCGCCCTGTTCGACAACCTGCCCGTCCTGTTCGCGATCGGCGTGGCGATCGGGTTCGCCCGCAAGTCGGACGGCTCCACCGCCCTCGCCGCCCTGGTCGGCTACCTGGTGTTCGACCGCGTCAGCCGTACGCTCTTCTACGACGCGGGCCACGGCGCGGTCTACGCCAAGGTCGTCGTCGCCACCCCCCAGGGGCCCATGCTCAACCTCGGTGCCCAGAACCCCACCGGCGTGCTCGGCGGCATCGTCATCGGCATCACGGCGGCACTGCTGTGGCAGCGCTTCTACCGGCTGAAACCGCCCCCGTGGCTGGCCTTCTTCGGCGGACGCCGCTCGGTCCCGATCATCACCGCCGTCGCCGCCCTGCTGCTCGGCGTCGTGTTCGGGCTGGTCTGGCGTCCGGTCGGCGACTGGCTGTCCAGCATGGGCGACTGGCTGTCGGCCCACGGCACCGCCGGCACCGGCATCTACGGCGTGGCCAACCGCCTGCTGATACCCGTCGGCCTGCACCACTTCCTCAACACCATCGTCTGGTTCACCCTGCCCGAGTGCCACGCGGGCCTGAACGGCGCCACCCGGAACGCCGCCGGCGACCTGAACTGCTACTTCGCCGGCGAGCAGGGCGCCGGCATCTTCATGACCGGCTTCTTCCCCGTGATGATGTTCGGGCTGCTCGGAGCGGCCATCGCCATGTGGCGGGCGGCCCCGCCGGAACGCCGCAAGTCCGTGGGCGGCATCATGCTGTCGGCGGGGCTGACGGCATTCATCACCGGCATTACCGAACCGCTGGAATTCGCCTTCATATTCGTGGCGCCGGTGCTTTTCGTGGTGCACGCCCTGCTGACGGGGTTGTCGATGGCCCTGATGGCGGAATTCGGCGCGCGACTCGGGTTCACCTTCTCCGGCGGAGCCATCGACATGCTGCTGAACGCCAGCAAATCGAACACCCATCGGCTCGGCCTGATCATCGGCTTCGGCCTGCTGTATTTCGTCCTCTACTATTTGATCTTCGCATTCCTGATCCGCCGCCTGAACATCCCCACCCCCGGCCGCGAACCCCCCGCCTGATCACGCATGACGAAGCCCCCGCCCCCCTGCTTTCGCACGGGGAGACGGGGGCCCGCTCAGGCTCTCGCCTCAGCCTGTCAGACGGCGTTCTTCGGGTCGCCGTGGCAGCGCTTGTACTTCTTGCCCGACCCGCACGGGCACGGCGCGTTGCGCTCGACGTTCCCGTACGCGGCCCGCTCGGCCGGCGTGGTGCGCACCCGCGTGTGCTCGACGTCGCCCTGCTCGCCAGGGGCGGAGTATTCGAGCTCGGCCGGGCGCTGCGGCCCGCGCAGGGCGGTGGAGATGATCGACCGCGTCTCGGTGACCGCGGCGTCCTCCTCCTCGACGATCGGGTTCTCCTGCACCTCGACCTCAAGGTTGAACAGGAAGCCGACCGAGTCCTCCTTGATGCCCTCCAGCATCGCGGCGAACATCTCGAAGCCCTCGCGCTGGTACTCGATCTGCGGGTCCTTCTGCGCGTAGGCCCGCATGCCGATGCCCTCGCGCAGGTAGTCCATCTCGTAGAGGTGCTCGCGCCACTTGCGGTCGAGCACGGACAGGATGACCTGGCGCTCGAAGTTACGCGTGGCCTCCGCCCCGAGCTGCTCCTCGCGCCTGGCGTACGCCTCCAGGGCGTCGGCCTTGATCTTCTCCGAGATGATCTCGGCGGTCAGCTCCTCGCGGCTGCCGACCTCCTCGACCAGGTCGTCGATCCGGAGCGAGACCGGGTAGAGCTCGCCGAACGCCTTCCACAGCTTCTCCAGGTCCCACTCCTCGGCGAAGCCCTCGGAGGTGGCGCCCGCGACGTAGCCGTCGATCACGTCGCCGACGAAGCCGCGCACCTGGTCGTGCAGGTCGGCGCCCTCCAGCACGCGGCGGCGCTCGGAGTAGATCACCTTCCGCTGCCGGTTCATGACCTCGTCGTACTTCAGAACTTCCTTGCGGATCTCGAAGTTCTGCTGCTCGACCTGGTGCTGGGCGGAGGCGATGGCCTTGGAGACGATGCCCGACTCGATCGGCTGGTCGTCGGGGATGCTCAGCCTGTTCATGATCATCTCGACCCTGGCCGCGTTGAACAGGCGCATGAGGTCGTCGCCGAGCGAGAGGTAGAAGCGCGACTCGCCGGGGTCGCCCTGACGGCCGGAACGGCCGCGGAGCTGGTTGTCGATGCGGCGCGACTCGTGGCGCTCGGTGCCCAGCACGTAGAGGCCGCCGAGCTGGGTGACCTCGTCGTGCTCGGCCTTGACGGCCGCCCTGGCCTTCTCCAGCGCCTCGGGGTAGGCCTTCTCGTACTCCTCCGGCGTCTCGACCGGGTCGAGGCCGCGCTGGCGCAGCTCGAGGTCGGCGCGGAACTCGGAGTTGCCGCCGAGCATGATGTCGGTGCCTCGACCGGCCATGTTCGTGGCGACGGTGACGGCGCCCTTGCGGCCCGCCTCGGCGACGATCGCCGCCTCACGCGCGTGGTTCTTCGCGTTGAGGACCTCGTGCACCACGCCGCGGCGCTTGAGCGCCTTGGACAGCCGCTCGGACTTCTCCACCGAGGTCGTGCCGACGAGGACCGGCTGCCCGGCCTCGTGGCGCTCCTTGATGTCCTCGACCACCGCGTTGAACTTGGCGTCCTCGGTCTTGTAGACCACGTCGGGCTGGTCCTTGCGGACCATCGGCCGGTTGGTCGGGATCGGGACCACGCCGAGCTTGTACGTCTGGTGGAACTCGTTGGCCTCGGTGACCGCCGTACCGGTCATGCCGGACAGCTTGGCGTAGAGGCGGAAGTAGTTCTGGAGGGTGACCGTGGCGAGAGTCTGGTTCTCGTCCTTGATCTTCACGCCTTCCTTGGCCTCGATGGCCTGGTGCATGCCCTCGTTGTAGCGCCGGCCGTGCAGCACGCGGCCGGTGAACTCGTCGACGATGAGCACCTCACCGTCGGAGACGATGTAGTCCTTGTCCTTCTTGAACAGCTCTTTCGCCTTGAGCGCGTTGTTCAGGAAGCCGACCAGGTGGGTGTGCTCGGGCTTGTAGAGGTTGTCGATGCCGAGCCAGTCCTCGACCTTCTCGACGCCGGCCTCCAGGACGCCGACCGTGCGCTTCTTCTCGTCGACGATGTAGTCGCCGGTGCTCTCCTCGCCCGGGTTCTTCGCCTCGACGCCCTTGCGCAGCCTGGGAACGATCTTGGCGAACTCGCTGTACCACTTGCCCGACTGCTCGCCGGGGCCGGAGATGATCAGCGGCGTGCGGGCCTCGTCGATGAGGATCGAGTCGACCTCGTCGACGATGGCGAAGTGGTGGCCGCGCTGGACGCACTCCTCCAGCGACCACGCCATGTTGTCGCGGAGGTAGTCGAAGCCGAACTCGTTGTTGGTGCCGTACGTGATGTCCGCTTCGTACTGCTTGCGCCGCTCATCCGGCGCCTGGCCGGAGAGGATCATGCCGACTTCCATGCCCAGGAACCGGTAGACGCGGCCCATGTTCTCGGCGCCGACCTTGACCAGGTAGTCGTTGACGGTGATGACGTGGACGCCGTTGCCCGCCAGCGCGTTGAGGTAAGCCGGCAGCGTACAGGTCAGGGTCTTGCCCTCACCCGTCTTCATTTCGGAGATGTTGCCCATGTGCAGGTTGGCCCCGCCCATGATCTGCACGTCGAAGTGCCGCTGGCCGAGCACGCGCCGGGCCGCCTCACGGACGGTCGCGAACGCCTCGGGAAGCAGGTCGTCGAGGCTCTCGCCGTCGGCGTAACGCTGCTTGAACTCGTCCGTCAGGGCGCGCAACTCCGCGTCGGACAGGCTCGTGAAGTCGTCCTCGATGGAGTTGACCTGATCGGCGATCCGCTTGAGCTTGCGCAGAGTCTTGCCTTCGCCGGCACGTAGGATCTTGTCGAGAATGGCTGCCACTTTATGTAAAGCTCCTCGCAGGTCTACCCCGGCGGCGCCGCCAGGAGGAGAGGCCGAGACAAACTTCCCCGGTTGCCATCGTAGGCGGTTCCACAACCAGACACAGCCACCGTGACGACGAGGGCGCCGGACACGTCTGGGAGAATGGGGTCAAGGCAGAGGGTATGCCGGTTGAGCGCCGGTTCGCACCAATAGCGGGATATCCGGCAAAGGAAGGATTTAGTCATGGTTGAGGGGAAGAAGTCCGAGCACGCGCAGAATCTCGGCAACCACGGCGGGCGCGCCTCCTCGTGGCTGGCCGTGACTGTCATGGTGGTGGGCACCATCGTGGCCGGCTTCGGACTGACGGCCGACAACTGGACGCTGGTCTGGGTCGGCGCCGGTGCGTTCGTCGTCGGCGGCATCCTCGCCCTCGTCTTCGACATCTTCACGGACGTGGTGATCGACGCACCCCGCGTCGGCATGCACGCCGAAGACCACCGCTGACCACTCCGGCACACGGCGGGCCCCGACCATCCGGGCGCCCGCCGTTCCCATGCCCGGCCCCTCCGGAACCCCCTGTTCTCGGCATCCAATTCCCCAACGCCAGGACATCGGCGTGTCGCTCCCCCGGCGCGCAGGCGGTGGGACGCCTCCGGCCATCCCCACCTGGGGCGGAGCGATTCTGTCGGTGGGCGCCGCTAAATTTCCTGCATGGATAGCCCTACCGTCCCCCAAGGCCCCCTGGGGTTCGCCGTATGACGAACGTGACCGACCTGACCGCTGACGAAGCGCGTCGGGTCATTCTGCGCGCCCAGGGGCTCATCGGCGCCGACGTGCGCAAGGGCGGGGTGCGCGGCATGCTTCGCCGGCTCGGCGCCGTACAGCTCGACACGATCTCCGTCCTGGCCCGCTCCCACGAGCTGGTCGCCTACGCGCGCCTCGGCGCGGTGGGCAGGCCCGCGGTCGAGCGCGCCTACTGGCACGATCCCGCCCAGAGCTTCGAATACTGGTGTCACGCGGCCTGCATCCTGCCCATCGAGCACTGGCCGCTCTACGCCTTCCGGCGCCGCGCCTACCGCGACCGGCGCTACCGCTGGCACGAGGTCCCCGACAGCGTCGACAAGCTGCTGCAGCAGGTGCGCGACTCGGGCCCGCTCACGACGTCCGACGTCGGCGGCGCCAAGAACGGCGGCCCGTGGTGGGACTGGTCCGACTCCAAGATCGGGCTGGAGTGGCTGCTCGACATCGGCGAGATCGCCTGCGTGCGCCGCGTCGGCTGGCGGCGCGTCTACGACCTGACCGAGCGTGTCGTACCCGCCGACTCGCTGGCCGACGACCTGTCCGACGAGGAGTGCATCGTCCTGCTGGCCGCCATCGCGGGCCGGTCGCTCGGGGTGGCCAACCGTACCGACCTGCTCGACTTCCTGCGCCTCAAGGGCAAGTACGCGGCGATGCTCGACCAGGCCCTGCTCAGCGGCGCCGCCGGTCTGGCGCCGGTCAAGGTGGCGGGCTGGCCCGCCAAGAAGGGCCACGCCAACGCGTGGGCCGACCCGCAGGCGCTGGAGTCCGAGCCGCGCGGCCGTCACCGTACGACGCTGCTGTCCCCGTTCGACTCCCTCATCTGGCACCGCGGCCGCACCGAGCGCGTCTTCGGGTTCAAGTACCAGCTTGAGCTGTACGTGCCCAAGGAGAAGCGCGTCCACGGCTACTTCACGATGCCCGTGCTGGCCGGGGGCCGCCTGATCGGCCGGGTCGACCCGGCCCGCGAGGGCACCACCCTGGTCGCCCGCCAGGTCCACCTTGAGCCCGGCCTGTCCCCCGCCAAGTGGGCCGACGCCCTGCGCGACGCGCTGTGGTCGGCCGCCGAATGGGTGGGCTGCGACTCCGTACGCGTCGAACGCACCGACCCCCCAGAACTGGCCCCCCTCCTGACCGCACCCCAGCCGTAAGCCCCCGAGAAACGGACGCCCCACCGCACCACCAACCCGCCTCGGAGCTCCCCGACACCACCCCGCACCCCCGTCCCCTCTCTTCGGCGCTCCGCACTCCCTCCCCCGCCCCTGACCTCAGCCCGCGCTCGGGCCGGGGGCTTCGGGGAGGGGCTGCCCTAAAGGGGCGAGCGGCCCGGCTGGAGCCGGGCGCGGGGATCGGGGGTTGTAGCGCCGCTGGGCGCTCTCGACCGGCCGTACCCGGCGGGTTGCGTGCCGGGGCCCCTGGGCGCCCTCAACGGGCCGCGCCCTGCGGGTTGCGCGCCAGAGCGGCGGGGGGCCGGGGAGGGCATCGGTGGGGTGCCCCGCGCTACGGGAGCTCGGCGCTTCCTGGCGCTGGACGGCCCTCTCAGCAGCGGGCCGCCGGCTACAGCCACAGCCGGGAAACAGCGCACTCGGAAACCGGACGAGGGCCGGGGCTGGACACCCGGGGGGCTGGACACCCAGGGCCGGGCACCGTCGGCCGGGACTGAGCACCGAGGGCAGAACCAGGACAATCCGAGGATTGGCGCTAGATGCCAGGACCGACCCCAAACGGCCGAAGACCAGAACTAGGGACCGGGGCCAGGACAGAACCAGGACCAGGACCAGGAGCCCGGGGCCGAATCAGGGCGACCGAGGGCCGGGGTTGGAGGCCGGGGTCCGGACCAGGGCCATCGGGGACCAGGGCCAGGACCGGGATCGGCCAGGACCGGGACCGAGGGTCGGCCGGGGATCGTGTTGTGGTCGCTGTCAGCGGAGGGGCTTCGGGGTGTTCTGTGGGGGGGCCGGGTGGCCTCAGGTGATCTCCAGCATGCGTTCCCGCACCGCGTACACCACCGCTTCCATCCGCGAATGCAGCTGCAGCTTGTCGAGGATGTTGCGGACGTGGTTCTTCACCGTGTTCTCGGAGATGAACAGCTGCTTGGCGATCTCGCGATTGTTCATGCCCTTGGCGACCAGGCGCAGGACCTCCATCTCGCGGTCGGTCAGCCTGGGCACGGGGAGCTGCGGCGGGCGTTCGGCCTCCTTGCGGCTCATGTTCGCGAACTCGCTGATGAGCTTGGCGGCCATCGCCGGGTTGATTAAGGACTGTCCCTCGTGCACACCGCGCACCGCGGCGGGCACGTCGTTGATCTGCACGTCCTTCAGCAGATAACCGGTGGCGCCGGCCTTGATGGCCTCGAAGAGATCCTCTTCCTCGTCGCTCACGGTCAGCATGATGATCCGGGTGCTCGGGACGGAGGCCCTGATGCTCTTGGTCGCCTCGATCCCGTCCTGCCGGGGCATGCGTACGTCCATGAGGGCGACGTCGGGCATGAGGCGATCGGCCAGTTCGACCGCCTCCTGCCCGTCGCTCGCCTCACCGACCACCTCGATGTCGGGCTCCGCGGCCAGCGTCAACGCCAGGCTGCGCCTGATCAGCTCGTGATCGTCAACGATCAGCACGCGGATCGGCTCGCTCTCTGCCGTGCGGACCTCGCCGGACTCGGTCACGAGCCCTCCTCGGTCCGTCTTGCGCCTGCCTTGCTCACGGGGAACCTGCTCATCGGACGGCCGCTCCGTTGTCACGCCCGGTCGGGGCCGTGGCGGCTGTCCGCATGGCGGTTGTCCCGTCAGTACCCTCGCTTCGCTCGCTCATCTGAACCTGACTGAGCTCGCTCACGTGTCCTCCTCGTCGGGGGGCCAGAGCCGTCGGACCGCCATGATGGCACGTATGGCACGGTCCTCGGGTGGTCGAGAAGATCTTTTAGCGTGCGATCAGGGCTCTATGAGCCGCAACACGCCGTAGTTGTACCCGCGCCGGTTGTAGACCACGCTCGGCAGGCCGCTCTCCTTGTCACGGAACAGGTAGAAATCGTGCCCGACCAGTTCCATTTCGAGCATGGCCTGGTCGATGGTCATGGGTTCCGCCTTGTGGAACTTCTCCCGGACGACGAGCGGTCCGTCGCCGTCCATCTCGATCGGGACGATGTCGTCGTCGAGCTTCTCGTCCTGCACCGGCAGGTCCTCGTAGGACTCGGCCGGCTCAGGGACGTGCTTGGCCCCGAGAGGCGGCAGGCCGACGTCAGGGAGCGTCGCGGTGATCTCCGCCACCGAGGGCGGGCAGTGGTTGCCGTGATGAACCTTGCGCCGGTCGGCCAGCCGCCGCAGGCGGCCTTCCAGCTTGTCGAGGGCGATGTCGAGGGCTACGAACCGGTCGTCGGCCGAGGCTTCGGCGCGGATGGCCGGGCCCTTGGAATGGATGGTGAGTTCGACACGCTCGCGCTGGTCGGCGAGGCGAGGGTTGCGTTCTTTCGACACCTCCACATCGACTCGGATGAGTTTGTTGTCCAGACGTTCGATCCTGGCCAGCTTGGTCGTCACCTGGTCTCGGAACCGGTCACTCACTCCTGTGTGCCGACCCTTGACGATGATGTCCATGCAACAGCCCCCCTTCGTCTAACGACTGAGCAAGAGCGCCCGACTCTGTGCGTTCCGGACGGGGTTTCGGGTCCGCCTCTCTGTCACCGCTACCCTCTTCCGCCACGACGTCACCGGGTTCTCGGGTGGCACCCGTCCGGCCGACCTGGTCTTCGACCCCACATCCGCCTGCTGAGGATTTCGCAGCTCTGTTGCCACTACTGCCCTTCTCTTCTGACGAGGGACATCTGGACCCTCGGGAAGGCAGGACTTATCCCTAAGCCGCACCGTGATCGGTCGACAAAGAGTCGCCTTACGTGGACCGTTTTGCCTGCGGCTGGCATCGGCTAGCAGAGCCGGGGACACCGACTCTGCGCAACCACGGACCCGAACGGGTGCCATGTCAGAACGCTATCCGCATCCTGCGCGAATGTCAGCCGGAGCGTCGGCCAAAGGATCACGTTCCGTGACTTTTCCGGGGTTCCGGACGCCCGGGGGACCTCGGAGCGCCCTGTCGGCAAGCCCAGTGGCCACGCGCCTTCCGACGGTCTGAGCTGCACCACTTCTTCTTCCCCCAACAGGAAATCCATCCTTCAAGATGGGCCTAAGAATTGGATCTTTCTTTACCGACAGTGATGTCAAGCGTTTTCAAGATCTTCGGCGTGTCGCGGCGACGGTGGCCGCCATCGGCACCCGTACGCCGGCAGCGCGCAGTGCGCGGGCGGCTTCGGCGAGCGAGGCGCCCGTGGTCACGATGTCGTCCAGGAGCAGCGCAGAGGGCGCTGGAGGGGCTTTCGCGCGTCCGGCGACACAGAGGGACCCGGCGAGGTTCGCGACGCGCTGCGTGGCGCTCAGGCCCGCCTGGTCGGCCACCCGGCGCGCCTGCCGCAACCCCGCCCACGGCTCGGCCCGCAGGCCGGACGCCACGAGGTGACGGGTGACGAGCACGGCCACCCGGCCCATGGGATCGTGCCCCCGGCCCCGCAGCGCCCTCCTCGCGCTCGGCACCGGCACGACGGCGAACGGCCCCCGCGCCCACCCTGCCCCCGCCCCGGCGCCCAGGGCGGTGAGCACGGTGAACGCCAGCACCTGCGCCAGCACGCCGGCCAGCGCCACCGCGCCGCGCTCCTTGTAGGCCAGGATCGCCCTGCGCGCCGCGCCCTCGTACGGCGTGGCCGACCAGCACTCGGGCAGGCCGGCCGGGCCCGGTCTCGGCCCCCGCCTGGCGGGGACGGCGGCCATCTCGGCCGCACACCCCGCACAACACCGAGCACCGGCACGGCCGCAGCCCACACAGGACTGCGGCAGGAACACATCGAGCACGCCCCCGAACACACCGCCCAGCATGCCTGCGGCCACCGACAGTTCCGGGAAACCCGAGCCCCGCGCGCTCACGGGCAGCGGTCATCCAAAGGAAGCGGGCCCAGGGGGAAGCGGGAGAGGTCAGCCCAGGGGGAAGAAGGGGTTCTTGGCGCTGGGGTCGATCTTGCTCGTCCAGCCCTGCCGGTCCGGGTTGAGCTCGATGATCTTGGGCCCCTTGTCGGTGTTCGCCTCCGCGAGCACCCGCCCGATCAGCGCGGTCACCCGCTCCAGCCGGTCCTTCAGCGGGATCCCGATCGTCTCGCCGTCGCCGATGTCGATCTCGTTGAGTATCTGCCCGGCCTTGCTCTTGATGAGGACGAGCAGGTGCTCGTCGTCCTCCCAGGCGATGTCCTCGATCTCGTACTCGACCTCCGTCGAGGTCAGCGTCTGCAGGTTGCCGAGCATGGGCCCGTTGAGCCCCTCGCTCAGCGCGCCGAGCTGCACGGTGTTCTTGCCGGTGCGCAGGGCCACCCGCACGCCGTCCCTGGCGATCCTGAGCGCGGTGACGTCGAGGCCGTCGAGTCCGGGGGCGGAGACGCGCTCAGGCCCGTGTCCGCCGTTGGGGTCGTACCGCAGGACGACCTTGTTGTGCTGGTCGAACGTCCACAGGGAGCCGTCGCGGCGCCAGGTGGGGTCGGTGAGGTCGGCGCCCTCGATGACCTGCTGCCAGCGGCCCTCGGGGGTGAGCCCGGCGATCGAGATGCCGGTGGAGGTCCGGGCCGCGACGATCGCGCCGGTCTGCTGCGTGGACAGCGCGAACGCCTTGAAGTCGGTGTTCGACTCCCCCGCCGGTCCGGACACGGCGACGCCCGCGCCCTCGTTGTTGCTCATGACGTGCACGGACCCCTTGTTGGTGTAGTACGGCGTGTTGCCGCCGTTGTCCAGCCAGTGGGTCTCGGAGTTGGGCGGCTCGGTCCAGTACTGCTCGCCCTCGACCTGCACCTCGATGGTGCGGCTGATGGCGACCTTGTTGTTGGTCAGGCTGTACTTGAGCTGCGCCACCAGCGCGGCCTTCTCGCCGAGGTCGAGCGGCAGGAGCGGGCCCGACAAGTTGATCACGACGCGGTCGTCGCCGGTGCCGATCGACTCGACCTCGGTGCCCTCGGGGAACACGGTGCCCACGGCGCCGCGCAGCGCGCCGCTGGGCCCCTTGAGCAGCCGCCTGACGATGGTCTGGGCGAAGGTCTCGGTCGGCTTGAGCCGCAGGCACACCCGGTCGACGACCAGCCGCTCGCGGGCGCTGTTGAGGTAGTACAGGTTGGTCAGCCGGTACGCCCGGGCCACGTCGGACTTGGTGAGCAGCAGCCCGTCCGGCAGGTCGTCCACCCGGTAGACGCCCCGGGCGTCCTTCTTCAGCACGAACAGCCGCTCCGGCGCGTTCCCCGACAGCGGCACGTACGCGTCGTCGGGGTCGATGCGGGCGACCTGCTTGGCCTTGAGCCCGTACGTCTCCGCGGCGTCGCCCTCCACCGGGTCCACCTGGTACACGTCCTCGATCACCGTCACCGGCCCGGACGGCTTCCACTTGGCCTGGGCCTTGGGCGTCAGGTACTTGGCCAGCACGGAAGGGTCGTCGGGGTAGGCCGCCATGGCCGCCTGGAGCCCCTTGACCAGCAGCTCCGGGTCCCAGTCGTCGCGCGGCGCGACGGCGATCATGCGCTGGAACGGCTTGTTCAGCGGGTCGCCGCCCCCGGCGTCGCTCACCGTGTACGGCCCGGTCACCGGGATCACGGTGCAGCCCGACCCCGCGCAGGCCACGGCCGCGGCGATGGCGACCGCGGCCCCCATCCGCCTAGTCCTCGTCATGGCCGCCTCCGTCCCCCGAGGCCGGGAGCAGCACCGGCGTCATGTGGCTGCGCCAGGTGCGCCGCATCTCGATCTCGGGCGGCACCAGCGACAGCGGCGAGCCCTTGAGGTCGGCCCCGGCCAGCCGGGGCAGCGTGAGGCGGAACTGCGAGCCCTCGCCCGGCTGCCCCCACGCCTGGAGCCAGCCGCCGTGCAGCACGGCGTCCTCGCGCGAGATGGCCAGGCCGAGCCCGGTGCCGCC
Organism: Nonomuraea sp. NPDC047529; assembly: GCF_040642995.1. Taxonomy (NCBI): domain Bacteria; kingdom Bacillati; phylum Actinomycetota; class Actinomycetes; order Streptosporangiales; family Streptosporangiaceae; genus Nonomuraea; species Nonomuraea sp. NPDC047529. The sequence goes on from NZ_JBEYTJ010000019.1 coordinate 189,058, forward strand.
GATGGTCCTGGCCCTGGACGGGTCGGCCCGCCAGAACCGGTCGAACACCATCGTCTCCTCGCCCGGCTTGAGCCCGATCCCGTGGTCGCGGACGGCGACGGCGACGGCGTCGCGGTCGGCCCCCACGGTCACCACGATCTCCCTGCCCTCGCCGTGCTCGATGGCGTTGAACAGCAGGTTGCGCAGGATGCGCTCGACGCGGCGGTTGTCGACCTCGACCATGCACGGCTCGTGCGGCAGGCGGATGTCGAAGCGGGTGGAGTGGCGCTCGGCCAGCGCCTCGGAGTCGGCGATGGCCCGGTGGACGACGTCGCGCATGTCCACCGAGTCGATGTCGAGCGTGGCGGCGCCGGCGTCGTAGCGGCTGATCTCCAGCAGGTCGGCCAGCATCGACTCGAACCGTTCGAGCTGGGCCTGCATCAGCTCGGCCGAGCGGGCGGCCATGGGGTCGAAGTCCTCGCGGGCGTCGTACAGCAGGTCGGCGGCCATGCGGACGGTGGTCAGCGGCGTGCGCAGCTCGTGGGAGACGTCGGAGACGAACTGGCGCTGGACCTGCGACAGCTCCTCAAGCTGGTGGATCTTGAGCGCCAGGTTGGCGGCCATCTCGTTGAACGAGTTCGCCAGACGGGCGAGGTCGTCCTCGCCGCGCACCTTGAGGCGTTCGTCCAGCTTGCCGGCGGCCAGGCGCTCGGCGGCCTGGCGGGCCAGCCGTACAGGCGTGACCACCTGCCGGGTGACCAGGTACGCGATGGCGGCCAGCAGCAGGACGAGCCCGAGCCCCACCACGACGATGGCGAGCCGGACGTTGGACAGCAGCTCCTCTTCCTCGTTGAACGGGAAGAAGTGGTAGACCTGGTAGTCCTCGCCGGTCAGGGTCTCGTGCACGACCCCGGCGACCACGAACGTGAGCGTGGCCTGGCTCTGCCCGGCGAACCTGATCGTCTCGATGGACACTTCGGTCTTGCCGTACTCGGCCCGGTTCATGTACCTCTGCAGGCGCTGCCGGAGCGAGGCGGGCACGTCGGCCTGCACCACCCGGCCCGAGGCCCGCGACATGCCGGGCGTGGCCTCGTTGAGTATGAGGACGTCGTAGCGCTTCTTGGAGCCGTCCTCGCCGGACCCGGTGACGGTGTCCATGACCTGGTCGAGCGGGTTGACCTTCTGGTCGGCGTCGGCGGCCTTGGCCCCGTCGTCGGACGGCGGGATCAGCGCGTCGGCGATCTGCAGCCGGTCGGCGTAGGCCTCGTTGAGCGCGGACTGCTGGCTGCTCGCGATCACGGACCTGTTGATCTCGTCGGACAGGAACGTGCCGAGGACGACCACGACGGTCACCGAGATCACCAGTGTGCTGGTGACCACCTGGAGCTGGAGCGAGCGCCGCCACACGCTGCGCACCCGGCCCGCCGCACGACGCACCCTCCGGCGGACGCCGCCGAGAATCTGGCGGACCGTCCGTCGGCGGGCATTCCTGGTCGAGGGCCTGGTCGGGGGCATGGCGGGGCGGGCGAAGGCTAGGCGGGGCCGGCTTTGTAGCCCACGCCGCGGACCGTCACGACGATCTCGGGGTGCTCGGGGTCCTTCTCGATCTTGGCGCGGAGGCGCTGCACGTGCACGTTCACCAGCCGGGTGTCGGCGGCGTGCCGGTAGCCCCAGACCTGCTCCAGCAGGACCTCGCGGGTGAAGACCTGGCGCGGCTTGCGGGCCAGGGCGACGAGCAGGTCGAACTCCAGCGGCGTGAGGTTGATCGTCTCCTCGCCGCGCTTGACCGAGTGGCCGGCCACGTCGATGGTGATGTCGCCGATCTGGAGGATCTCGGGCGTCGGCTCGTCGGTACGGCGCAGCCGCGCCCGCACCCGCGCCACGAGCTCCTTGGGCTTGAACGGCTTGACGATGTAGTCGTCGGCGCCGGACTCCAGCCCGAGCACCACGTCGATCGTGTCGCTCTTGGCGGTGAGCATCACGATCGGCACCCCCGACTCCGCCCTGATCCTGCGCGCCACGTCGATGCCGTCGGCGCCCGGCAGCATCAGGTCGAGCAGGACAAGATCCGGGCGTGTATCCCGGAACGCGTCGAGGGCCTTGTCGCCGTCGGAGACGAAGGACGGCTCGAAGCCTTCTCCGCGCAACACGATGCCGAGCATCTCGGCGAGAGCGGCGTCGTCGTCGACGACCAGCACGCGACCTTTCATGGCCCCTCATTCGTTCTACGCATTGTGGGACATACCCGCACGATCGCTGAAGGTTACCCTTGGTCGGCCCATGTGTGGGACATGAGCCTCACGAAAGGCGAATTTCAGGTTCCCCCCGCAACCACAAACCCAGTCTGCGGTAACGGAGCGACTTTCGGCCATCCCCGGCAGCCTTCGTTGCCCTGATTCGCCGATAAATGAGGGCTGGATGAGCCGGCGAATGCCCTCCGTGACACCAGCCACCCGCCCAGCGTGCCAGGATTGGGATATGTCAGACGGTCACGGACGCACGCCCGAGACGCCCCCAGGCTGGTCTGCCGAACAGCCCCCGCCCTACAGCGCCCCGCAGGCTTCCCCGTGGACCGCGCCGGGCTCGCCCACGCAGACGCCGTACGGCCAACCGTACGAGCCGCAGGGCGAAGCCCCCCAGCCGCCGCCCTACGGCCCGCCGGGGCCTCAAACACCCTACCCCCAGCCGGGCCACCCGCACTCCGGTCATCCGCAACCCGGCCAACCCCAGTACGGCTACCAGCAGCCCGGCTACGGCTACATGCCGCCGCCCGCGCTGCGTCCCGGCATCATCCCGCTGCGCCCGCTGGGGCTCGGCGACATCCTCGACGGCACGATCAAGCTGGTCAGGTCCAACCCCAAGGCCGTGCTCGGCCTGTCGGCCATCGCCGCCCTGCTCGGCGCGGTGCCGCTGGCCGTGGGCCAGGCGCTCATGCTGGGCTCGATGGGCGACGCGCTGGAGGACCCGGCGTCGGCCTCCGCCGGCTACGACAGCGTCAACGGCGTCATCGCCCAGTACGGCGGCATGCTGGTCTCGTACGCGGTCCAGTTCGTCGTGGTCACGGTGCTGACCGGCGTGCTGACCCGCATACTCGGCCGGGCCGTCTTCGGCGGCAAGATCACCGCGGCCGAGGCGTGGCACCTCTGCAAGGGCCGCATCCCCGCGCTGTTCGGGGTCGTGGGGCTGATGGCCGTCATGATGGTCGTGCCCGTGGCCGTGTTTTTGGTGATCCTGTTCGCGCTCGCGATGAACGTCTCCTCCTCCGACGGCGTCGGCCTGATGCTCGGCGTGATGGGCCTGTTCGTCCTGCTCTTCATCCCGTACTACCTGTTCATCACCACGCGCTTCGCGTTCGCCGCGCCCGCCGTGGTGCTGGAGGGGCGGGGGCCGATCGACGCGATGCGGCGCTCGTGGCACCTGGTGACCGGTGACTTCTGGCGGGTGCTCGGCATCCTGCTGCTGACGTCGCTGCTGGTCGGGCTGTTGTCCGGGGTGCTGTCGGTGCCGTTCACGCTGGGCGGGACGGTGATCGGCGTGCTCGGCGGCGGCTCGCCCGGCTCGGCCGTGGCCGCGGCCGTGTTCATCGCCGTCGGCGGCACGCTGAGCGCGATGCTCTCCTACCCCTTCCAGGCCGGCGTCTCCGGGCTGCTCTACGCCGACCGGCGCATGCGCGGCGAGGCGTTCGACCTCGTGCTGCAGACCGCGGCGATCGAGCAGCAGCGCCAGGGGTGGGTGCACTCCTCCGCCGACGAGCTCTGGCACCCGTCCAACTCAGCCGGGTCGTGAGCCCGGTCGACCGGGAGGAGGCGGCCCGCAGAGCGGCCGAGGAGCTCCTCAAGCCCGGATACGAGAAGGAATCCCTGTTCGACCTGCTCTATCGGCGTTTCAACCAGTTCATCGGTGACCTGACCGACGCGGCGACGGGCGGCGGCTCGACCGGCGGGATCATCGCCGCCCTCGTGATCGCGCTGATCATCCTCGGCGTGATCCTGCTGGTCGCCTGGCGGTTGCGCGGGACCGCCCGCAGGAACGCCATGGCCGTCGGCGGCCTCTACGGCGAACGCGTGCTCAACGCCGCCGAGCACCGCAGGGCCGCCGAACGCCTGGCCGCCGAGGGCGACTGGACGCAGGCCGTCCGCGAACGTCTTCGCGCCATCGCCCGTGACCTGGAGGAACGCGCCCTGGTCGACGGCATGCCGGGCCGCACGGCCGACGAGCTGGCCGCCGAGGCGGGCGCGGCGCTGCCCGCCTTCGCCGCCGAGCTGGCCGCCGCCGCCCGCTCGTTCGACGACGTCAGCTACGGCGGCGTGCCCGGCACGCAGGCCGCCTACCAGGCGATGAGCGACCTGGACGAGCGGCTGCGCCAGGCGCGGCCCGTCCCGCTGGCCGTGGGAGGCGTCCCGTCATGAGCCTGTCCACCGCGCCGCCGGCCGCCTCCGCCCCCACCTCCCCCACCGCCCGCTCCACCTGGCGGGCGGGCCGCATGATCGTCGTGCTCGGCCTGGTCGTCGTCCTGTTCGCGGCGGCCGCGGTGCTGTTCGGCCCGCAGCGCGGCCCCTCGCGCCTCCTCGACCCGGCCGACACCTCGCTGGCCGGGTCGAAGGCGCTGGCGGAGCTGCTGCGGGCCAGGGGCGTCCAGGTCGACCGGGTCGACTCGGTCGAGGCGGCCGCCGGCAAGGCCGCGGACGGCGGCCGGCTGCTGCTGGTCACCGACCTGACCTACCTCGACGAGCACCGGCTCGCGCAGATCCCGGGCGACCGGCTGATCGTCGGTGACCTGCCCGGCCTCGACGTGCTGGCCCCCGAGGCGCGCACCCTGCGCGAGCCGTCGCGCGTGCGCTCCCGCGACCCGGAATGCGGGCTGCCCGCCGCCACGCGGGCCGGCAGCGCGTACGTCGGCGGCCTGGTCCTGACCGGCCCGCCGGGCGCCGCCGCCTGCTACCCGGCCGGCGAGGGCCACTCGCTGGTCAGCTACCGCACCCCCGACGGCGCCACCACCACGGTCGTCGGCGACGGCGCGTTCATGACCAACCTGCGCCTGCCCGAAGACGGCAACGCGGCCCTCGCCCTCAACCTCGTCGGCACCGGCAGGCCCGTCACCTGGCTGGTACGCCCCGACAACCCGCCCCCGCTCGACCTGCCCGGCTCCGAGGGCAAGTCGATGTACGACCTGATGCCCCCGAGCATCCCCTGGGCGCTCCTGATGGCCTGCCTGACCGTGGTGCTCGTCGCGTTCTGGCGCGGGCGCCGCCTCGGGCCGGTGGTCACCGAGAAGCTGCCCGTCATCGTGCGGGCCGCCGAGACGGTCGAGGGCCGGGGCAGGCTCTACCGCGCCAGGAAGGCCAGGCAGCGGGCCGCCGACTCGCTGCGCGCCGGCACGATCGACCGGCTCACGCCCCGCCTGGGCCTGGCCCAGGGCGCCGGGCCGCACGAGCTGGTCGCGGCCCTGGCCGCGCGGATCGCCGACGACCCGCGGGTGGTCGGCGCCGCACTGTACGGCCCGCCGCCGGCCGACGACGCCGGGCTCGTCGCGCTGGCCGGGTACTTGGACTCCATCGAAAGGCAGGTCAGTGAACTCTGAGGAGACATTCCGCGTGGCCCCCTCGGGCGAGGCGGCCAGGGAGGCGCTCGGCGCGCTGCGGGCCGAGGTGTCCAAGGCCGTGGTCGGCCAGGACGCCGTGGTCACCGGGCTCGTCATCGCCCTGCTGTGCCGGGGGCACGTGCTGCTCGAAGGCGTGCCGGGCGTGGCCAAGACGCTGATGGTGCGCACCCTCTCCGCGGCCCTGTCGCTCGACTTCAAGCGCGTGCAGTTCACGCCCGACCTGATGCCGGGCGACGTGACGGGCTCGCTGATCTACGACGCGAAGACCAGCGAGTTCGAGTTCAGGGAGGGGCCGGTCTTCACGAACCTGCTGCTCGCCGACGAGATCAACCGCACCCCGCCCAAGACGCAGGCGGCGCTGCTGGAGGCCATGGAGGAGCGCCAGGTGAGCGTGGAGGGCTCGGCCCGGCCGCTGCCCGACCCGTTCGTGGTCTGCGCGACCCAGAACCCGGTCGAGTACGAGGGCACCTACCAGCTTCCCGAGGCCCAGCTCGACCGGTTCCTGCTCAAGCTGACCGTGCCGCTGCCGCCGCGCGAGCAGGAGATCTCGGTGCTCGAACGGCACGCGCGCGGCTTCGACCCGCGTGACCTGTCCGACGTCAAGCCCGTGGCCACGGCCGAGGACCTGGCGGCCGGCCGCGAGGCGGTCTCCCAGGTGCACGTGGCCCCCGAGGTGCTCGGCTACATCGTCGACGTGGCCCGCGCGACCAGGAGCTCGGCGTCGCTGCAGCTCGGCGTCTCGCCGCGTGGCGCGACGGCGCTGCTGGCGGCCTCCAGGGCGTGGGCGTGGCTGTCCGGGCGGCCCTACGTGACGCCCGACGACGTGAAGGCGCTGGCCAGGCCCGCGCTGCGGCACCGCGTCCAGCTCCGGCCCGAGGCCGAGCTGGAGGGCGCGACCGCCGACGGCCTGCTCGACGGCATCCTGGCCTCGGTCCCGGTCCCGCGTTGATGGCCCGCTCCGACGAACGCGAGTGGTCCGCGACGCTGTCGCCCGGGAGGCGCCGATGGCTCTGACGGGACGCGCCGGGCTGCTCGCCGCGGCCGGGATCGTGGTGGTGCTGCTCGCGCCGCAGCCCGCCGCCGCGCTGGCCGGGGTCTGCCTGCTGCTGGCCGCCGCGATCATCGTGGACCTGGTGTTCGCGGGCGCCGTGCGGCCGCTGCGGCTCCACCGTTCGGGGGACACGCTCGTACGGCTGGGGCAGACGGCCACGGTCGAGCTGATCGTGGAGAACCCGGGCCGCCGGCGGGTGCGCGGGCGGATCAGGGACGCCTGGCCGCCCTCGGCCGGGGCCGAACCCCGGGTCGCCGCGCTCGACGTGCCGGCCGGTGAGCGGCGCAGGATCGTGGTCACGCTCAACCCGACCAGGCGCGGCGACCGGTCGTCGGTGGCGGTGACCGTGCGCTCGGTCGGGCCCCTCGGCCTGGCCGCCCGCCAGGGCAACCACCGCTCGCCGTGGTCGGTGCGCGTGCTGCCGCCGTTCCTGTCCCGCAAGCACCTGCCGTCCAGGCTGGCGCGGCTGCGCGAGCTCGACGGCCGGCATCCGGCGCTGGTGCGCGGGCAGGGCACCGAGTTCGACTCCCTGCGCGAGTACGTGGTGGGCGACGACGTGCGGTCCATCGACTGGCGGGCCACCGCGCGCCGCAACGACGTGGTCGTGCGCACCTGGCGGCCCGAGCGCGACCGGCGGGTGCTGATCGTGCTCGACACCGGCCGCACGTCGGCGGGCCGGGTGGGCGACGCGCCGGTCCCCCTGACCGGGGCCGTCGCGCAGGGCCCGGGGCTGCTGGTACGCCCCGACCCGCGGCCCGCCCCCGGCTGGCCGCGCCTCGACTGGTCGATGGACGCGGCGCTGCTGCTGGCCGCGCTCGCCGCCAGGGCCGGCGACCAGGTCGACTTCCTGGCCTTCGACCGGGCGGTGCGCGCGTGGGTGAGCGGCGCGTCCCGTACCGAGTTGCTGTCGTCGCTGGTCAACGTGATGGCGCCGATCGAGGCCGAGCTGGTCGAGGCCGACGGGCAGGGCATGGTGGCCGCCGTGCTGTCCCGGGCCAAGCGGCGCTGCCTGGTCGTGCTGCTCACCGACCTCAACGCGGCGGCGCTCGACGAGGGCCTGATGCCGGTGCTGTCCCAGCTCTCCTCGCGGCACCTGGTGCTGGTCGCGGGCGTGTCCGACCCGCGGGTGGCGGCCATGGCGGCCAGGCGCGGCAGCACCGAGGAGGTCTACGACGCGGCGGCGGCCGAGCAGGCCCAGCTCGCCCGCAGGCGCATCACGGCCAGGCTGCGCCGGCACGGCGTCGAGGTCGTGGACGCGCCGCCCGAGGACATCGCGCCCGCGCTGGCGGACGCCTACCTGGCGTTGAAGGCCGCGGGCCGGCTCTAAGAGCCTGCTGACGAAGGGCTTTGGTGTTCCGCGGGGAGGGTCAGGAGAGCGCCGGGGTGTGGTCATGAGTGGGTAGTTGACCCGTAAGCAGGAG